>PBRN01000019.1 GCA_002725955.1 Pseudobdellovibrionaceae bacterium | reverse complement strand
AATTCAATTTCAAAAACTAAGCGCTCGTTCCTGACAAAAAGGTTGGGGGTAATTTTGGCAAAAGGTTTATTAACGGGCCACAACTCTCCAGGAAAGTAGCGAATGCCAACTAACATACCTGGCACCGATGAATGCACTCTATGATAATTATGAGGTGCAAGATATATAGTTGAATACCATGTTAATGATGTTCGATCGTTCACTTCGCCGTATACCAACTCATCAAGCCGATAAGTAAGCCCTTTTGCCTGAATGGCAGTGCCATTTACAGCAGGCTCCGACCTACTCAAAATACCATCAGCCGGACTAACTAAGTCAGACTCTATAACTCTCTGACCTGGTGTCAACTTTCGGGTAAAAACATCTTCAATTGTCTTATAGCTCGACAGGGGAAGCTCGGCTTCCTTCATATCAATCCCAAATACGACAACAAAACCCCTACAAAGAAAATTTGATATCGGCTGCGGCAACCTTAAACGCACAATGGCTCCAACCAGATAACTTAAAAAATTCTTAGGAATGATATCAAAAATATACAAAAAGCAAGACAAATCAGCACCTTATGTTATGTTATGTTATACTCATTAATGAGTTCCATCTTAGCAAATGCCATTCACAAGTCACCAAGCATTTAGCCAACAGCTTTTATAGACTAGGGAGGTCAGCAAAATACATCAAGAAAATCTTTAGCTGGCTGTTAATGGGGCCTTACAGAAATACTACTGGGAAAACCCAGCCTGCTCAGTCCAAACAGTAAAACGTTCCATTGCCTTTTTGACCTGCATTGCTTTCCTGTCTTTCTTGCTGACACCACGGACCTTCGGTTCAGGAGGTAATAAGCCGAGGTTAGCATTCATTGGCTGAAAATCTCCGGCACAACCTTTCGTTACATATTCACACAGCGCTCCTATAACCGTGCTGGGAGGTGGCATCGACACGGCGCATCCTGTGATACGCTGAACTAAAGATCTGCCAGCCAGTATTCCGATTGCTGCGGATTCAGTGTAGCCTTCAACACCAGTAATCTGACCCGCTAAAAATATGCGATCATTTGCTTTCAGTGAAAGGTCATTGCTCAATAACTTCGGGCTATTCATATAGGTATTACGATGAATGGAGCCATAACGAAAAAATTCGACATTTTCCAATGCTGGAATTTGACTAAAAACTTTTTTCTGTTCTGGCCATTTCATCTTCGTTTGAAAACCAACCATACTGAACATGCTTTCCGAGTGATTTTCAATACGAAGTTGTATGTTTGCCCATGGCCATTTCCCTGTTTTAGGATCAACCAAGCCAGCTGGCTTCATCGGACCAAACCTTAATGTGTCTCGCCCGCGCTCAATCATGACCTCAATCGGTAAGCAACCTTCAAAATACTTCGTTTCTTCGAAGTCATGCAGGGGAACTTTTTCGGCAGAGATAACATTACTAACGAAGTTTTCGTACATATCTCTATCAAGCGGAATATTCAAATAATCTCCCACTCCATCATCACCCCAGCGGTCTGCTCTAAAGACATGATCCATATTTATAGATTCAGCATCCAGTATCGGTGCGATGGCATCATAAAAGGCCAACGGCTCATCTGAACCGCACAGATTTTGCAGATCTTGTGCCAACGATGTTGAAGTCAAAGGTCCAGTCGCAATAACCCAATACTCATTAGCAGCTTCCATTTCCTGTTGAGTAGGTAACTTTATGACTTCCGCCCCTTCTATAGAGAAATCAGGGAAAGNAGACAAACGTTTGAGAATTTCGCCAGAAAATGGCCNCCGATCAACAGCCAAAGCTTGGCCAGCAGGAACCGCATGCTTTTTAGCGGCAGAAATNACTAAGGATTGTAGTGACTCCATCTCAAGTTTTAGCTGCCCCGAAGCNGTTTCTTTTCTTAATGATTTTANAGANTTAGANCANACCANTTCTGCCAGATCACCCGTATGNTGAGCTTGGGTCGATTTAACAGGTCTCATTTCATGCAAAGTGACAGATATACCTGCCTTCAGAAGCTGCCAACACACTTCGCTCCCAGCCAAGCCACCACCTACAACATGAACTTTCATAAACTCTACCTTAATCAATTTAATTCTGACCACCTANNTCAGNACTANGACAAACCTGAGTACTATTGAACACAACTGAGTTCAAGCGGGGGGGNCTCTATAGCACACATTTGGTAAATAGAAATAAATAGACCANAAAANATAATAANTATANNTNATTACAATTTGGCNCAGTAAATGCATTACTGGTAACGAGAGCGCATCAGCACTCTAGGCACAAAAGGAGATCAGCAATGAGAAATCGGATACTTATAATAGAAGACTGCCATAGAAAATCCTTTACCACCAAGCTTGTCGTCGAGACTCAGCTTAAAATTTCCGTTAAGTTAAGAACTGCCGAGTCTTTGGCTGAGCTAGGATCTTTGACCAGCGACATTTGTGCTTCCCAAATCATTTTCAANCCTAGGGGCGGTATCGTCGAACTACTGGCACTGATGAAAAAAAGAAAGCTAAACCGAAGAAATACTGAAGTCTTTATGCTTAAGGTACCAGAAATGGAAGACCAAGANGCTCAGATGGTAGCTGAACTTCTCCGGCCTAAAAAGAAGAATAAAAGCAGACAAAAAAATGCTGCACTAGCTCTGGCAAACGGCTAACATTTCCGCAAAATCTATTGGCTTTAATGAAGCACCACCNACAAGACCACCATCGATGTCACTTTGGTCTATCAGACCTCTGATATTTGATGGTTTTGCACTACCACCATATAGTAGCCTTAATTCATTNCCTTTATCTTCTCCAAAGCGCTTTACGACTTGATTTCGGATAAANCTATGNACTTCCTGAGCCTGTTCATCCGTCGCTGTCAANCCTGTGCCAATNGCCCAAACAGGCTCATAAGCCAGCACNANGTCTCTCAANTCAGTAAGCCCTTCGAATGCNCCATTAAGCTGACGAAGAATGACTTCTTCTGTTTGGCCTTTATCTCTCTCACCCTGAGTCTCACCNATACATACTACTGGGGTAAGACCTGNGNTCAAACATGCTTTAACTTTCTTGCCTACCGAATCATCCGACTCGCCAAAATACTGCCGCCTTTCACTGTGACCAATTAGTGTCGCCNTCACTCCAATTTCTTTAAGCATTGGCAATGAAATTTCACCTGTGTATGCCCCAGAATCTTCGTAGTGAACATTCTGNGCCGCAATCACTATGTTCGTGCCTTTCGCTAATTTGAGNGCTTCCGGCAACTGTAAATAAGGCACCGCAAACATCAANTCGACTTGNTGGCGGGCTTCTGCACTGCTTTCCTTAAGAAATACGTCAAAGAATTCAGAAACCTCCTGGATTGATTTATTCATTTTCCAGTTTCCAGCTAATAAACGTTTCCTCATTAAGAACTCCTTAAATGTGGCTGCCTATAAAAANCACTACCCCAATAANANCATAACNCCCGGAAGCTTTTTNCCCTCAAGGAACTCAAGNGAAGCTCCACCACCTGTCGATATGTGAGATACCTGCTCTCCNAGGCCAGCCATNTTGATAGCGGCNACACTATCNCCACCNCCGACCACAGTCTCACCNCGNCACTCCGCCATACTTACAGCAATTGCCCGAGAGCCTTTAGAGTANGCCTCCCATTCNAANACGCCCATAGGNCCATTCCACAAAACNGTTTTTGATCCCNCAATGATTTCNTGGTACTTCTCGATAGTCTTCTGACCTATATCCANGCCCATCANTCCTTCAGGAATATCTTCTGANTCGATCTGCACAGGCTTNGCACTCNCNTCAAACTCTTTGGCNCCCANATGNTCGACCGGCAGCACNATATTGACNCGCCTTGTTTCTGCATTCCGATAAATAGCTTCTACCAAATCCATTTTGTCGTCTTCGACTCTGGAATTNCCNACATTAAACCCNTTNTATTTCAAAAANGTATATGCCATCGCTCCACCAATTAATAAGTTATTGCACTTATTTAATAGATTCAATGTTACTCCGATTTTATCGGAAACCTTACTNCCCCCCATCACAACGGTAAAAGGCGCTCCNGGNTCNGANTGAAGNCGNCTCAAGGCCCGNATTTCCTTTGCCATCAGAAAACCACCNGCTCTNCAATCTGNATTAAAATGATGAGCCATACCTTCAGTTGATGCATGGGCCCTATGAGCAGCCCCAAACGCATCNTTAACATAGAAATCAAAATGCCGTGCTAACTCGCGNCTAAATANNGGATCATTAGCTACTTCCTCTTTATGGAAGCGCAAGTTTTCTAACAAAATAAACTGATTATCATCCAAGTGATCGATAACTTGNGAAAGATNNTGCTCTGTNTAGTCATCNACAAACACAACTTCTTTACCCGTTAGCTCAGCTAATCGAGANCCTATAATTTCTAATGACATAGATGGNGAAGNTACGCCCTTNGGGCGCCCNAGGTGAGAGGCTACTACTACNTTATTAGTCTTTNCTAATATAAACTCCAAAGTCGNTAAAGCGCCTTCAATGCGAGTTTCATCNGTTATTTTGCCTTCGNTAANAGGAACATTAAGATCTAACCTNAGAAAGATTTTTTTTCCATCTATNGGCAGATTCTCCAAATTTCGAATTTCCATTTAATGTTCCCTTCCTGTATTTGTATTTTAGCCCTGATCTTGGGGANCATCTGATTTAGCTAGGGAAAAACCCATAACATTTACAGGAAATTAGCGCAACAGGAGGAATCATTTTGGCTAAAAATTATAAACACTTATTTGTTATGGATCCCTTGGAAAAACTGAATATGAAGCTGGACTCTAGTCTNAGNCTAGGNCAAGCCCTCAATAAATTCGGCCACTCTGTCTTTATCACTACCCCTCAACAGTTGAACTGGAATAGTGCCGATGAATCTGCTTTGAGCGAATGCCAGATGCTAAATTTCCCAGAATCTGGATTGGACAAGTTAATGCCAAGAGCCACCGAATCACAGTATCTTAGTCACTTTGATGCCATCCACATGAGAAAAGACCCACCGTACGATATGGAATATATTGCTACAACGTGGGTACTAGATTCGGTCAGTAATAAAGTTAGGATATATAACAGCCCGGCGGCTCTACGTGATTACAATGAAAAATTATTAACCTTCGACTTTAAAGATGAAAGTATACCTGGTCTACTATCTTCATGCCCTAAACAACTGATCCACTACCTCAAAAAATCAGGACAAGGTGACGGCATAATAAAGCCATTAGACATGTTTGGAGGTAAAGGAATCCAACGAGTCAATTTGAACTCTAATGAATTCACAGAAGAGTCTGCTCTAGCACTCTTCAATGAAGAGACCGGAAAGGGCACTTATCGCAGATTACTGCATCCTTTCAACAACTCGATTTTCGAAGGTGAAATTCGTATTTTCACAGCTTTTGGAAAATTAATTTCAGCTTGCTTAAAAAAACCGAAAGCCGGCGGATATATGGCCAATACAAGCGCTGGTGCCACATTACAATCATACAAACCGAGTCAATCATTGACCCAAAAAGTTGAAAAAGTTTCAAAGGATCTTTTAGAAAAGGGTATTTTCTTTATTGGCTACGATATTATCGGAGAAAAGATATCTGAAATTAATATAACAAGCCCCCGGCTATTGGCGAGTCCGGAAGACTGCACCGATTATTATTCAGATATGTCAAACTTAATTCATCAAGACCTCGATAACTTTTATAGGAGCCATACAGATAATTTTTGATAACTAAATTGAATGATTTGAGGCTTATATTTATAGATTTAATGCCTCATAATATATAGCCAAATTATACTTATATTCAATTATCTCAATAAAGATTTATGAAAGAAATTAAATGTAAGTAAGCTGACCATTGATACTTTTTCACGCTAAAAAGCTCCGCTTACCGATAAATTTTTAACACAAAAACAGCGCGTTATGTTTATTCCCTTGAAGTTATACTCCGTCTTGCCGAGCCACATCATTGTAAAACCAAAATATTAGCAGCCAACAGCGGAGTCAATCGTGAAAACACTGACCAATATTTTCAAACTAGTATTGCCACTCTTATTGATAAACTTCATTCTATTTTCCTGCAGCACGGTCGCTGAAGATGAGGATGACAACTATCAAAGTGAAGAACTGGAAGGTGAAATAAAAGCTATAACTGAAGAAAAAGCTGCTGATGCTGAAAGCAACACAGAATCATCACTCGTGGAAGAGAATATTATACCAGCTGACCCAGTCGAAACAGACGAAATGGGTGATGCTGAAGCAATCCTATCCCAACTTGATGAAATCGATACAGCTCAAGAAAAAGCCCTGCCAGAAACAGAAGCTCAAACTATCGCTGCCGCTAACCAATCTCAAGAGCTGCTAAAAGAAGCTTCAGAAAATGCTGAGGCAGAAGCTATGCCGGCAGAAGTAGACTTAGCTCAAGAAACAGAGACAGCCAAAGTCATAACCGAAACTGATTCAACCCCTGAAATGACATCAAATATTGAAACTAACGTAGAAGAAACAAATCTCTATGTAGTAGAACCAGGAGATACTCTCGCAAGCATCTCATACAAATTTTATGGAACTACAAAAAAGTGGAAAAAGCTTGCAAAGCAAAATGGACTGGAGAACCCATATGTTTTAATCCCTGGAGATGAGATCAAATATGAAAACAACTCATCTACAGCAAAATTTGATGATATTACCACATCAGTTGAATTCAAAACCATTGAGGTAAAGCAAGGTGATACATTAGGATCGATTGCGAAAGAAGCATTCGGTAAATATTCTTGGTGGAAAGTACTTTGGAAACAAAATATCTCTAAAATCCCTAACCCAGATCAGATCAAGCCAGGGCAGATTTTGCGATATAGATCTCCACAAGAACAGCATCAGGCTCTGCATAAAGCTGGAAGGCTGCATAAAAAAGGTTCCATGCAAGCTAACACCCATTAATTAACCCTAAATCCTAAACCCTAAATAAGCCATTATCTTATAGTGGCTTACCGAAATAACCCCCTGAAAAAACCTATAGGGTACTGTTATTATTTACTTTAGTAGCTAATTTATCATCACCCTAAAGATCTATCATTGAAAAGTCGAAATGTATGACAGGAATTCAATAACTCGCAACTTTTTTGGGATGCCGATGATACCCATCAAACTGATGAAAAAGTACATAATTACTGCAGGGATGTTAACTTTTTTGTTTATAAATTTCATAGCTTGTGGCAGCCAAATGTACCAAATGTCTATGGATGAAGATACTCAAAGTATGAGGAACTCAGGTAATCCAGATATGAATGATCCTTCATCAACTCTTTACGCTATCCATGCTACAGAGGGCTGGACTAGAATTCCAATCAGCTTCCGATTTGCATCTAACCTTTCTGAATCGCAAAAAATTCATCTTTTTGCCGCAATGAAACGATGGGAGTGGGCTACAGGTAAAATCCTTTTCGATTATTATGGCGAACATGACAAGCAGGGAGATGACTTCACCGATCTGTATTCGTCACTTAACGATAATATCAATGGGCATTATCTCGACTATAACTGGTCTAAAACCAAAAAGCCTGTTTATGTCTTAGCAACGACCATATGGAATAACAGCCGAAGAGCAAGCCAAATAAATACTGCTGATATCCGTTTTAATACTCAAAATTACATAATAGGAGATAGTTTAGAGATTTCAGCTACAGATGATAAGGAAGTAGTGGACATGCAGTCACTAGCGCTTCACGAGCTAGGTCACTTCTTGGGTCTTGCTCATGTAGATGAATCTGTCGATAATCTATCAATTATGAACCCCTCTTTATATATTGGTGAAGGCCTGACATCCAGAACCCTATCACGCGAAGATATACAGAGAATTCAGACCATATATGGCTGCTCAGGCGACGCCTGCAACATTAATAAACTAATCAAATCCATTAATTTCGAAGACAGTGATTACTTCTTAGATTTAGCCAAAAAAGAAATTAACAAGCAAAGAAATTGATAAACTTCTTTGCTACTTTTCAACAACACAGGATCTTATTCACTTCTACCTTTCTTAATGACTTCTTCCCATTTTATTCCATTAAATCCTGCAATAGAAATTGAATTAGAGATTAATAAGGGCCTTTTAATTAACATGCCATCACTTCTCAGTTGAGCGATAGCTTCTTCCCTTGAAAAAAAAGCCACTTTATCTTTCAGCCCTAACTCACGATATACCCTCCCTGCAGTATTAAATAGCTTCTTGTGGTCACCATTGTAAAAATCTATTACCTGGTTAAGCTCATCTCTTGAAGGTATCTGAGATGATATATCTATAACCTCAAATTCTATTTCTTTAGCTTTGAGAAACTTGATCGCCGCTCGACAAGTCGAGCATTTATTGTATTGATAAAGTCTATATGACATGTACTTCTCCTCGATGAATCCACACTACTTCTGCGTAACAGCAAAGTAAAAAGTAGTCGAATATATTGCAAACGCAGCGATGGTCAGTACCTGCATCAGGCTGCTCACAATCAGTGCAAATAGATAAGGAAAAGTGAATGGACTACTGCCCAAAAAACTAGCCCATAAAGATCGATCTATATCCAACAAAATATCTATATCTAAAATTAGCTGATTTAACCAAGGCCAAAAGTCAAAAAGGCAGTAGAAAACCATACCCAAAACGACTAACTGAAAAAAGACACCAAACCGACCAATTTGTGCTGGAATAGCATATTTGAGAAAGTAAGAACGAGAAATCGCATCAATGCCACCTCGCTTTTCAAGCACGTATAGAACTGGAATCATCAGCCCAAGGAAAGATATAAAAGTCAGGATTAAGCCAGCCAATTGCATAGTCGCCATCGATACATATCCAAAAGCAACTACTATCAAAGCTAGGGACAACGGAAAAAAGCCACCACTTAGAACTAATTTCAAGCCATCGAAGTAGGCTGCCAGTGGACCTGGTACTTTTAGATTTTTATAATGGGCTTGCGCCATAGTAATAAGTCCCAGATAGCAGGAAAACACCGATAACAATGTTAAAAGGCCAGCAAACATCCATACCAAGACGACATGCTCAAGACTCATCAACATCCCAAAAAAATCAATCGGCTGTTGCGCAGGCGAAGAGAACATTAAATCTCTAATATTATTAGATTTTTCATAAAAAATGCCGTCGAGGTACAACCCACTGAGCAATACGGGTATTGCCATTCCGCTCAATGTAAGATAAAGCCCTTGAGGCATGATAGCCATGATGGCACGAAAGCCCCTAAGCCAAACTGTATAGTTTTTTCGTTCAAGTTCCATTCTTGCTCTAACCTCAGAGAGTTAACGATGAAAGCTACTTTGCTTGTCACCGAAATTTACACCAGCATTCAAGGAGAGTCCACATGGGCTGGCACTCTATGTACATTTGTGCGCCTTACAGGCTGCCCTCTAAGGTGCCGCTGGTGCGATACCACATATGGCTTTAAAGGCGGCCATATCACCGAAATAGATAAAATATGCGAAGAAGTGAAGAAAAGTAAGGTACCAATAGTAGAAATCACAGGTGGAGAACCACTAGCCCAGAANAACACNCCCTTNCTAGCCCAGAAACTCATTGANATGGGNCATACAGTANTAATCGAAACCAGTGGTTCCGAAAATGTCAGCGAGCTTCCNAAAGAAGTTCACATCATAATGGACCTAAAGTGCCCGAACAGNAAAATGTCCGNCAAAAATCGTTATGAAAACCTTGANCATCTTAAGCCGTCAGATGAAATAAAGTTTGTCATCGANGGGAAGGACGATTTTGACTGGGCNGTAGGAATGATAAGAGAGTATCAACTAGGCGAACGTTTCACAGTCCTTATGTCTCCTGCATTTGGATTAACGAANCCTCAAGAACTTGTCGAATGGATGCTAGATCACGACNTAAATTACCGACTCAATCTCCAGTTACACAAATATATCTGGCACCCNAGGNAAAAGGGCGTCTGATGAAAAATATACAAGCCCTGCATCAATTAAAATTAATGGANTCTCCTGATGCAACGTGGTGGAANCCATCTCCAGCCTTAGTTCTAGATAAGGCNAAGGGCTGCTTCATCATAGATATTGAAGGNCAGAANTACCTCGACCTCTGTGCTGGCTTTGGCTCGCTTANTTTGGGACATAATCATCCTGAATTCATCAAAATGCTAAATAAATGGTCGATCGACGATNATTTTCCACCAGTTGTTCAAGGANTGGGNGATCTTTATCCATCNTCAGCAAAAATCAAACTTTTCCAAAATATTCAATCNATATTACCTGACCCCCTTTCTATTGGNATTCTCAGTTTATCGGGTTCTCAGGCTGTCGAATCNGCTTTAAAAACNGCAATGATTGCTACAAAGAAAAGTGGNTTTATCGTTTTTGATGGNAGCTACCATGGTGTTGACCTCGGNACATTGCCTGTNACTTATCGGAATGATTTTAAATCACCTTTTTCCAATTACTTAAAAAATAATAGTATAACCTCTTTACCCTATGGCTGTGCTTCANCTGAAATAAGCAGNGCTATCAGATCAATGGAAAAAAGNGCAGGATGTGCCGGTATCCTGGTAGAACCAATTCAAGGNAGAGCCGGGTTCAGACTGCCACCGCANGGATGGTTAACCGATTTACGAGAAATTGCCACAGCNAATCATGTGCCTTTAATATTTGACGAGGTCTTTACTGGTATGGGTCGNACNGGAATCATGACACAAGCTGAGCTGATTACACCTGATCTNATTTGCTTAGGGAAAGGATTAGGNGGAGGACTGCCNATTTCTGCTTGTTTTGGGACAGAGGCTTTAATGTCTAGCTGGCCNAAAGATAATCCNGAAGCTATTCATACNGGAACTTTCTACGGTCACCCTTTAACATGCATGTGGGCACANAAAGTCATTGAAATACTTANAAGCGANAATTTCCTCCAAACTGTCACAGATGGAGGAAAAGAAATCTTAGATTATACCANNACCAAATGTCTAGGCTTGCCACANGTNGCTGATGTNCGTGGCCAAGGCTTTATGATTGCTATCGAGTTTAAACAAGACGGGNTCGGCGCAAAGCTNATGGACCAACTNAANTCTCATAATATCATAGCCTTAGCCAGTGGCGACCGAGGGGAAAGCTTATCTATGACCCCCCCTCTAAACATTGACATTAAAAGTTGGAAAAATGCAGTCGACACTATTGCAGCTTTAGCNTCTAAGTCGNTTTAATCGCCCAAAGCNGANAAATTAAGNTCAATTTGCTCCTTTTGNCTTCCTAAGTTTTTCAGNTTGTTTTTCGTTTCTANTAAAACTTCTTCGGGTGCCCGCTTAACAAAATTTTCATTCCCAAGCTTGGCTTCAAGGCCACTAATGATTTTAGTTAGCCGATTCGATTCANNTTTCAANCGCTTCTGCTCTTTTCCTATGNCCATAAGTCCAGAAACAGGAATCCATGCTTCNAAACCTTTGCCCACACTNCACATCGNCTGACTCGGTCTAGCGACTGATTCTCCNGAAATTACTNTCGAAGTTCCNGCCAATCGATTAATCCANAATTCACTATCAGCAACTAANCTAGTAAGAGCNCCTTGGCANTTAATATGAACCTCGAGCTTCTCCTTGGGACTAATCCCTCCTTGAGCCCGCGCTGAACGNATCCCAGACACAATCTCTTGAATAGTATCCCAGTCTTTAGCTTCTTCTGTATAACGATGGATTNGACTACCATCAGGAAATGCAGAGTTAGCNAGACACTCTTCTCTNTGCCAGTCGGGGTGAGCTGGCAACTTAGTCCACAATTCTTCTGTAACNAAAGGAATNACNGGACTGGCCATCCTTAACATACCTTCCAGGCAATAGACCATCACCGAGAGAACNCTNTCCTTTGCTTCATTGTCCGCACCTGCCAGAGCATCCTTNGAGCACTCNACNCCCCAGTCACAGAANCANCCCCAGATATACCNATATATTTGATCAACNGCATCNTTTACNCNGTAATTATCTAGCTGAGTACTAACNAGATCTGCTGAAGANGCTAANNCTTCAATCAACCATTTATCAGCTAGCGTTAGTTTTAAGTCNACTAGCGGGGATAGCTTTTGATCNGGTTCTAANTAACGNAACAGAAANCGACTNGCATTCCATATTTTATTGATGAACCTNGCACCTAAATCGAAATCGNTTGGATCCATCTTAACNCTGCCACCTAGCGGNGCGAGACTNATNGCAGTATACCTAACAGCGTCAGCTCCATGTTTACNAACTATCTCTAGCGGATCTATNCCATTNCCAAGTGTTTTTGAAAATTTCCTACCCTTTTTATCACAGACGGTTGCATTGAAATAAACATGTTTGAAAGGTACTTGGTTCATAAACTTCTTACCAACCATTACCATCCTGGCAACCCATAAAAATATAATCTCAGGTGCCGTTACCAGTACATCAGAAGGATAATAATAATCCATAGCTTGTTTTGTTTTCGGATCCTCTTCCGGCCAACCGAAAGGACTGAGAGGCCACAGCCAGCTGCTAAACCAGGTATCCAGTACGTCTTCATCTTGATAAATGTTAGCTGAGTTACACTTTTTACATTCGGTTGGATCCACGATGTCAGTGGACATAGCGCTGCAATCACGGCAATACCAAATAGGAATCCGATGTCCCCACCAAAGCTGCCTTGAAATGCACCAATCCTGAATATTATCCAACCAATATAAATATGTTTTTTTCCAAGAGTCTGGATACATTTTCAGTTCACCGGAGCGGGCTAATTCTGCTGCTTCGCCTGCCATACCTTGCATTTTCACATACCACTGCAATGATAGTTTAGGCTCAATGATTGATTTACTTCTCTCGGAATGTGGAACAGAATGTTTATAAGATTCTTCTTTATCAAACAGCTCTAACTTTTTGAGAGCTTTAATAATTTCCTTGCGGGCTGCAAAACGGTCCAACCCGACAAAAGCTTCAGGCACTGCATCATTCAAAGTTGCATCATCATTTAAAATTGATATAAAAGGCAACGAATGTCTCTTCCCAATCTCAAAATCATTGGGATCATGAGCTGGGGTGATTTTAACAGCGCCAGTACCAAACTCACTCTTAACATATTCATCTGCAACTATGGGTATAAGCCTGCCAGTGAAAGGCAATTCTACCTTTTTACCAATCAAGTGTTTAAATCGATCATCCTCCGGGTTCACCGCAACAGCTGTATCACCCAGCATGGTCTCTGGGCGGGTCGTAGCAATCGGAATGAATTCATCTGTATCTTTGACAGGATAACGAAAATACCATAAATGACCGTTAATTTCCTTGTTCTCAAGTTCATCGTCGGAGATGGCTGTTTGTAAAATCGGATCCCAATTTACTAGCCTTTCTCCCCTGTATATTAAACCCTCTTCGAAAAGCTTCACGAACACATACCGGACAGCCTTAGACAGGTGGGGGTCCATCGTATAAGAAACACGGTCCCAGTCACATGAAAAGCCTAAGCTTTTAAATTGCTCAAGGATGATACCACCATATTTCTCCTTCCATTCCACGCATTTCTGAAAGAAAGCTTCCCGACCCAATTCCTTTCTATTGGTTCCCTGCTCCCCTAAAGACTTCTCAACCATCATCTGAGTGGCAATGCCAGCATGATCAGTACCTGGCAACCAACAGGCATTAAATCCTCTCATTCTCTTCCATCTAATCATAAGATCCTGAATAGAGTACCCCAAGCCATGACCCATGTGGAGCTGAGAAGTGACATTCGGTGGAGGCATCAGAATGGTATACGCTTTTTTGGATGAATCGGGCTGTGTGTTAAAAAGACCTTTCTCCATCCACATGTCCCAAATACGCCGTTCATAGCTCTGGGGATCATAGACTCCATCCAATTCAATCATTTCTTTAAAACTCCAATATCGTTTATCTTTCCTTAAGAAAGACCTTATCTGCAAAAAAATTCAGGAAAATTTTAGGCTCTGCCATATGTCGCAGTAAACATCTTAAACCAAAAACTAAACCAGTTATCTAGCTTAAGTATATTTCAGATAAAACAAAGATTTTCCATGGTAACTTAGAAAAGCATTAGGGCGGTGCTTAAGATCAAAACCCATCACACAGATCAACTACACCAATGAATACAGATGTTTACTTGAAGCACTCTAAAACAGCCCAGCATCTGATAGAGCTAGTCTTGGATCACCGCTTATCTCAAATCATTGAAATAAATATGTTTTTTATATATTTTTTTGAAAGTTATGCTTTTTCAACTATCTATTATTGCGTTCAACTCTATTAAAGAGATTCTTAAACTCCTGTTCCTGGGGCGAGATCAAATACTCTTTCAGGTGTGCGCCTATAAATTGATCAAAGTTTATAAATAACTTTCGAACTCTTTCAACCTCAACTGGACCAACTAAATCAGATAGTCCCATCAGAAAACTATCATGAGAACGCTGTTTTCTATATTCGGGCTCTTTAGATGGGTGCTGTAAGCAACTTTCAATTAGTTCACAATCAATGTTAATAAGTAATGAAGCTTGATATAGCAAGTAATGCCGGCTGCGAAACATTGATGTACCAGCAAGCTTTTTATCTCCGCCAACAATGTCACTATGGCCCTCTTGAGAGAGGGTTCTACAACTCGGCCATTCGCTAGCTAAACAATCGATCACTGAATGATTTAGGAGCCTAAAATATTCTGCATTGTTCCATAGATCCTTCACCCAAAGCCCTGCGCTGATGATCAGGCATCCGTCGTATAGAACAACCGTGCCCCCGCCACCATATCTCTTTAAAATAGGAATACCATTGGCTAAACATTGAGTGACGTTTACTTCTATATCAGCCTTATTGCTACTACCAAGAACGACCATCGGGCTTTCGGGAATCCATGTTTCAGATACAATCGGCTGACTGCATTGTTTTATAATTTGATCATCTATCCACATTAGCGCACAATCCCTCAAAATAAAGACATAGTGTAGATAGCTACATTAAAAAAGATCAAAATCCCAATAACATCAACTAACGACGCAATCACCGGTGAAGAACTTACTGCAGGGTCTAGATTTATTTTTTTTAATATAAACGGCAACATAGACCCAGCTACACTGCCAAATATCACAACTCCAATCAAAGAAATCGCTACTATTAACGCAATGGACCAAGAATAGTCTCCTACAAAAACCCTGAGAAAACCCATCACCCCAAGTATGACCCCAAGACCCCCACCAATAGAAAGTTCTCGGCCTAACACCCTCGACCAATCTTTTAGCTCTACTTCTTTCACAGCAAGTCCTCGAATCATAAGCGAAGCTGCTTGAGATCCGGCATTTCCGCCTGAAGAAATAATCATCGGTAAAAAGAACACAAGGTAGCTCATTGACTTTATTGTGTCATCAAATGCTTCAAGAGCTGAAGCAGTTGCCATCATCCCTAAAAATAGTACCCCCAGCCAAGTCGCTCGATTCTTTAGTAAATCAATCTGCGGAGTTTGAAAATAGGAATCCTCTAAAACACCTTGACCCCCAAACTGATGAATATCATCTGATGCTTCCTCTTCAGCTACATCAAAAATATCATCTGATTCTACTATACCAACCAATTTATCATCATGATCAACTATTGGAATATATGGGCTATCATACTTACGAAAATAATCAACGGCATCGATTTTACTACTAGCCACTAAGAG
>PBRN01000115.1 GCA_002725955.1 Pseudobdellovibrionaceae bacterium | reverse complement strand
GTAGGAAAGTATATTATTACGTTTTTCTAGCCACTTACCGGTTTACCTTCCTTAACCTAGACACGGGTCTAATGGATTTTACTCCTGCCTAATTTTTATCCAGTTTAGGTAAGACTTGACGTGATGAAGGGCACTGTAAATTGTCAGATAAGGTGCCAGTTTACGGACCTATTTTCGTTCCTCATAGCCTTGTTTTTTTGGCATGATTTGGTCACTATATTCAATAAAATTTTTTCAAATAGCGTCGTTAATCTAATGCTTTTATAGAAAAGCTCTAATCTTGTCTTAGCTCTAGAATGTAGGTAAGGTTTAATAATCTGACTATTATAAGGGAGTATCTAATGAAAGGGATTATTCTGGCGGGTGGTGCTGGTTCGAGACTTCACCCTTTGACTCTTTCAGTGAGCAAGCAGTTACTACCAATATATGATAAACCTATGATTTACTATCCGCTGTCAGTTCTACTTTTGGCTGGTATCCAGGAGATATTGATTATCAGCACTCCTGAGGATCTTCCAAATTTTCAACGGTTATTGGGGACGGGTGAAAAGTGGGGAGTGAGGTTCGAGTATACGGAGCAGCCCAGTCCTGATGGTTTGGCTCAAGCGTTTATCTTGGGTGAAAATTTTATTGGGGACGACTCAGTATGTTTAGTGCTTGGAGATAACATTTTTTACGGGAATGATTTTTCAAGGCTTGTGCAAAAGTCATCGCGTCTTAAGAGTGGTGCAACCATTTTTGGTTACTATGTTAAAGATCCCGAACGTTATGGCGTGGCTTCATTTGATCGAGATGGAAATGTGCTTGATCTAGAAGAAAAGCCTCAAAAACCGAAGTCGAACTTTGCTGTGACAGGGCTATATTTTTATGACAATGATGTGGTTGAAATTGCTAGAGGCATTAAACCATCTGATCGTGGTGAATTAGAAATTACAGATGTAAACAAGGTTTATCTAGGTCGGGGGAACCTTACATTAGAGAGGCTAGGTCGGGGCAATGTTTGGTTAGATACCGGCACCCATAGCTCATTGTTAGAGGCGACCAACTATGTTCAGACCGTCGAGAATAGGCAGGGTTTGAAAATTGGATGTCCTGAAGAAATTTGTTGGCGTATGGGATACATCGATGATGGACGGTTAATAGAATTAGCAAAACCACTATCAAAGACCCAGTATGGACAATACCTGAATGATATTTTGAAAGAAAAAGAAAATGATTGTAAGTGAAACAAAAATTCCTGGTGTAAAAGTGATTGAACCTAAAGTTTTTGGTGATGATCGCGGTTTTTTTATGGAGACGTGGCAAGGTTCCCGTTATCATGAGATGGGTATAAAAACTGATTACGTTCAGGATAATCTTTCTTATTCAAGGAAAGGGGTGCTGAGGGGGTTGCATCTTCAGAACCCGATGCCTCAGGGTAAGATGGTATATGTTTTGCAGGGTTCTGTATTTGATGTGGCTGTAGATGTTAGAGTTGGTTCGCCTACCTTTGGTAAGTG
Source organism: Pseudobdellovibrionaceae bacterium (assembly GCA_002725955.1). GTDB lineage: Bacteria > Bdellovibrionota_B > Oligoflexia > Oligoflexales > Oligoflexaceae. The sequence continues at coordinate 6,078 of PBRN01000115.1, read as the reverse complement.
GCATGGTATTATTTTATCTGCTGAAAACAAAAAGCAATTTATTGTTCCGGCTGGCTTTGCTCATGGATTCTGCGTTATGAGTGAGATGGCGATGTTTGCATATAAATGTACGGAAATCTACTCACCTCAAAATGAAGTTTCGATCGCTTGGGATGATCCTGATATCGGTATTGAGTGGCCTCTTGAAGTAGCCCCTGCTCTTTCAAAAAAAGATCAGAGTGCTTTACGATTGAGAGATGTAAATGAAGCAAATCTACCCAAGTTTTGTATCCAATAGCAATGAGGAATGTTGTGGAAAGAATTCTTCTTACTGGTGTGACTGGTCAGGTCGGATATGAGTTATGGCAATCGCTGCAAAGCTTTGGGGATGTATTGCCAACTATTGCAAGTCATGAAGAGGGTTTTAAAGGTGAGGCGATAGTGATGGATTTAGCCGATCCTGATTCTATATCGAAAGTGGTTCGCAAATATAGACCGACATTGATTGTAAACCCTGCTGCTTATACCGCTGTCGATAAAGCTGAGGCCGAGTCTGATCTAGCTATGAAAATAAATGGAGTTGCACCAGGCGTATTGGCTGAAGAAGCAAAGAAGTTAGATGCTGGCTTAATTCATTTTTCAACTGATTATGTTTATCCAGGAGAAGGTCTTGACCCTTTCACTGAGAATACTAAAACGGGGCCGTTGAATTTTTATGGCAAAAGTAAACTTGCGGGTGATGAAGCAATTACGGCTACAGGTGCTAGTCATTTAATCCTTCGAACTTCATGGGTTTATGGTGTATTTGGTAAGAATTTTGTTAAGACAATGCTGAACTTGGGTAAAAGTAGAGAAACATTATCTGTGATTGATGATCAAATTGGTGCCCCTACAAATGCTCGGGCATTATCCGATATTACGGGAATGATTATTACCAAGGGTGAAAACAACCTTCGTTCGTATTTACGTGATCATGGTGGTATTGTTCATGTAGTTAATAGCGGTGAAACGAGCTGGTTTGATTTTGCTAAGGAGATATATAATCTTGCATCAAGCTGGGGCTATGAACATAACGTTAAAGAGATTAATCCCATCAGTACATCCAGTTATCCCACTCCAGCTATGCGTCCAAAAAATTCGAGATTGTCGATAAAGAAATTAGATGAAATGTATAGTCTGAAACCTCCTCACTGGAAAAAGTCTTTGGAGATGTCTTTTCCATTTTTGATGAGGAATTTGTAGAATTTTTAGTGCTCTAGGTTTCAAGTGGGAGCTAATTGGTGAGACTTATACACAAAATATATTTTAAATTATGGGTGTACGTGTGTCGGTTCTATACCTTTTTGAGGCACCCTAAGCTATTTAATCATACCGATATTTTATTGGAGTACTCAACATTTACGCAGAAATTAGCTCAAGAGCAGTTAAGAGAAAATCAATACTATGATGATGTGTCCAAGCGGATTCTAATTATAGTGCCTTTTCGTGATAAGTGGCAATTGACAGAAAAATGTTTAGATTCTCTATTGCAGCAATCCTTCATGGGTCATCAAGTTATGATTGCCTTAGTAGATAATGGATCAGTTGAATATGAGACGAAGTCAGGGGTAGATCGTTTTGTTGATAGGTCCACTGATGATCTCCGCTTCTGTCATTTGCGTTATGATTTGCCTTTTAACTTTTCCAGCTTAAATAACTTGGCTGTCAAAGACTGTCGTGATTTTGATCCTGATTTATTGTTCTTCGTAAATAATGACATCGAATTTCTAGAGTCCAATTCAGTAGCCAAGTTTATTGATTTCTTTGGCAGGGATTTGAATCATGGTGCAGTTGGCTGCACTCTGCTCTATCCCAATCATTCTATTCAGCATTTATTTGTTTCTGTCGGTTGTAAAATAGTAGGGGCTCACCCATTTAAGAACTCAAGATATAATCCAGCTGAGAAGTGGTATCAATTGCCGCGTCCAGTAGGGGCCGTGACTGGTGCTGCGCTTATGATGAGGAATAAAGACTTTACCACAATCGGTGGCTTTGATGAGGAACTTCCAAGTTGTTATCAAGATGTTGATTTATGTTTGAAACTGCAGAAGAATTCGAAAGTAAATTGGGTTCTCCCTGATGTTGCTTTAATCCATCATGAAACTCAGACAAGAAGGCCAGATCCTAGTTGGTGTGAAGTTAACTATATGTACTTAAAATGGAATCAATTTTTGGTACGGAACCCATTTTTGTCTTCTAGTTTATCCAGGTGGTCAGAGGAAGTATGTCTGACGTTGGGAGAAAAGGATTTCCCATGGAAGAAGCTTGTCTGAAATTATGTTAAATAACAAAGGGGTTTAGAATAGTAATTTTTACCTCTTATGATTTAGGTATGTACACAATGCTCAAAAAGTTATTATTAGTAGTTCTATCTACTGCGATAGTTGGACGTCCACTTAGGAAGTTAACTTTTATTTCAATATCATTTATTGAATTAATGCAGTATCTTTTTCGTAGTGATATATGGAGCGATATTCATCGAGTATTGGATTTGTTCTATTGGAAGCAGCCATATGTAAAGAAAGTTTCTTGGGAACTAGGTACTACTCCTGTTGATCATGTAAAAAATATCATTGAATATTACGAGCTTCTTCGTAATAGGCTAGTAAATGTTCAGATACAGCCAAAAATCAGCATCTTAGTGCCGGTGTATAAGGTTAAAATTGAGTATTTCGAAGAATGTATACAAAGTGTGGTTAATCAGATTTATCAAAACTGGGAATTGTGTATAGTTGATGATCGCTCCGAATGTAAAGAAATTATAGGTATTATTAAAAAGTACCAGAAAGAATTTCCAGATAAGATTAAATTTACAGCTAATGAAGTAAACTCCCATATTTCTGTTACATCAAATAACTGCCTCAAGTTAGTAACAGGTGAATATACTTCTCTTTTAGACCATGATGATCGGTTGTATCCTAATGCACTAGCTGAAGTTGTTCTTGCTGTGAATGAGAATTCAGAGCCGGACATATTATATTCCGACGAAGTTCAAGTTGATGCTGAAGGAAATACTAAATCTTTGGCTTATTTGAAGCCGGACTGGTCCCCTTTTATGCACTTGTGTATGAATTATACGACACACCTTTCAACTTATCGGAGCTCGCTGCTGCGAGATATAGGTGGTTTTACTCCAGGTCTGGAGGGTTCTCAGGATCATGATCTGATGCTAAGGATGGTTGAAGCGTCGGTTAAGCCAGTTGTCCATATCCCGAAGTGTTTATATCAATGGCGTGCTCATGAAAATAGTACTGCTAGTGGGCGAGATGCTAAGCCCTATGCTGCTATTGCCGGTCAGAAAGCTGTCAGTCAGGCTTTAAAGAGGCGTGGTGTTGAATCAGAGGTTGGTTATGACTACGGTACTGGACATTACAAGATTGATTTTGCTTTACCTGAAAATCTTCCTCTAGTTTCAATTATTATATATGCCTCAAAATTTAGCGAATTGAATGAGGGCTCGATTGAGGATCTCACCAATTATAAGAACGTTGAATATATTGTGATCTCTGGAGATGATTCAGTCGAATCCATTGAAAATTATGATGTGTTGCGACGTGACGGTACAGCAGTAGCATCTTATGATAATGCAGTAAGGCGGGCTCGAGGCGACTATGTTTTGTTTCTAGATGATAACTTGAAGCCATTAAGTATATCTTGGTTGGAGGAAATGGTCGCAGTTTGTCAGAATAAGGAAGTTGGTATTGTAGGNGCAAAGATTCTGCAAAAATCTAAGAAGTATATAGCTAGCTTTGGGTTATATAGTCACGTCGATAAGATCGTNAGATGGGATGGTTANAACGTAGGAGTCGGAANGNATTTTAATGCCNGTTTGTACNATACTATGCACGAAGTTTCGGCTGTGCCAGAACAGTGTATGCTTATCAAGAAAAGTGTATTTATTGAGTTAGGTGGGTTTAATACTGACCATCTAGGTTCTTTCTTTTGGAATGTCGATTTTTCATTTCGAGCCAAAAATTCTGGTTATTCGACTGTAGTAACACCAGAGGCGGAATTAGCGTTAGGTAATCAGAGGTTTAAGCAAGATGAGCCGGATCTTAAGGCTACTAAGGTTCATGATATGCTATACATGAAGAGGAACTGGTCAAGAGAGTTGATTCGTGATCCATATAAACATGAGTTACTCAAGTCTGGTTATGTGCCTAAAAAGGAATGTCGTTATTTAGACTTAATGAATAAAGACTTTAAATATTTTCTTAATACGCCGCCAGGGGAAGTAAGTAAATCAGGTTATCAGGAATTTATAGACAGTCTAAATCCTTAAGATGAATAGAACGTGCTAAAAGGAAGATAGATATGAAGACATGGATTATAACAGGTGGTGCTGGTTTTATCGGCTCTAACTTTATTTTGAAGGCGAGGTCAAAGAATCTAGCTCGTGTAATTAACTTTGATAAGCTGACATATGCTGGTAATCTAGAAAATCTAGAGTCGCTGAAAGGTGATGAAGATCATATTTTAGTTAAAGGAGATATTGCTGAAGCAGAGGACGTGTCTTCCTTATACGACCGTTACCAGCCGGATGCAGTTTTGCATTTTGCAGCAGAATCTCATGTTGACCGTTCGATTACTGGTCCAGAGGATTTTGTTAGGACTAATGTTATGGGCACTTTTCATATGCTGGAATGTGCTAGAAAATATTGGTCAGAATTATCTTCTGAACGTCAGAATGATTTCCGTTTTCTTCATGTTTCTACAGATGAGGTTTATGGTAGTTTATCCTTAGAAGATCCAGCTTTTTCCGAAAAGACCTCGTACAAGCCTAATAGTCCCTATTCGGCGTCGAAAGCTGCGAGTGATCATATTGTTAGATCTTACTTTCATACTTATCAGATGCCGGTTTTAACAACCAACTGTTCAAATAATTATGGTTGTTATCAATTTCCAGAGAAATTAATACCTCTCATGATAAATAAGGCTCTTACCGAGCAGCCTCTTCCCATTTATGGTGATGGGAAGAATATCCGAGATTGGCTTCATGTTGAGGACCATGTCTATGGTATTTTAAAGGTTCTGGCCAAGGGGCGAATTGGTGAAACTTATAATATTGGTGGTAATACCGAAAAGACTAATCGCGAGGTTGTAGATACTATCTGTGCTACTTTAGATAGGGTCAAACCTCGATCAAATGGTAGTAAATATTCTGATTTAATCACCTTTGTCAAAGATCGTCCTGGTCATGATCGGAGATATGCTGTTGATGCTTCAAAGATGCAAAAAGAATTGGGCTGGGAACCGATCGAGACATTTGATACTGGCATGACGAAGACAATAGACTGGTATATGAATAATCAAGCTTGGTTTGATAGAGTTTTGGATGGGAGTTATCGGGGGGAGAGGCTGGGAATTAGCTAAAAATATTTCTAGCCACGTTTTTATATTTTGAGATTTCATTTATTGATTATCTTTTCGGGTCCTATATGATTTGTATCAATTTCATTTTTTAATGCATATCATTTAGAGTCTGCGAATTTGAAGCTAAATATCTTTGTCTGAACATATGATGTTAAGGATCCCCGGTATTATGGGGACTTTGAAGCTTTAAATTCAACCGCCAATAAATTTAAAATCATAAAGTCCTTTCAGTCCAATAAAGCCTAGAGCAGTCAGGGCTCCCAAGCACACTCTTCTGGTATTATCACTGTGATTTATTACGAAAGTCCTCAGGCAGAGAAATAGAATAAATGCCCGTGCGCTAATGATGTCAATTTTATAAACGTCTCGAACAGGGTTAGGTATAGCTAGCATAGCTAATGGTATCAGTATCAGTAGGAAGTCAGTTGGTGATACAGATAGATACATGCGATTGAAAGTCAATATAAAGTACATTGTTGTGCTAATCGTCATTGCGATAAAGAATTGGTTGTAGATCGTCTGTAGGTCAAAAATTTGGCCTGTGCCAATAATTATGCGAATCGGGTGTGTGTTGTTATTAGCAAGAATAATTGCTCCGGCTATCGCAATGAGCAGGGCTCTTAGAAAATCTCCAGGAGATGAACGGAAAAATAGACTTAAAAAAAGTGTTCCAGCTATGACGAGTGC
>PBRN01000114.1 GCA_002725955.1 Pseudobdellovibrionaceae bacterium | reverse complement strand
CTTTTGGGGTTACCCAGGCGGTGGATCAGCAAACCTGCGGCGATGATGAACCTTGCGAAATTAATACTATTTCAGGCGGAAACAAGGATCTTGAGCCAGAAACATCAACAAGCCTAAGTTTTGGTGTCATTAGTCAGCTGACTGCTGGGCTATCCTTGAGTTTAGACTACTGGGATATAAAGATCGGTAATAAAGTTGATAGTCTTGATCTACAAAGTATTTTGAATGATCCTGTGAAGTTTGGATCTTTGATCAATCGTGATGCTAATGGACGCCTGAATACGACGGGCGCCTATGTCCAAACTAATCTACAAAACCTGACAGAAGAAGCTAGCGCAGGGGTAGAAGTACAGTTGAAATACAACCAGATGTTCTCATTTGGTAAGGCAACCTCAAATCTGCTAGTCAATAAAACCATAAAATCCAAAAGTCAGACGACAGCAACGGATCCATTATGTGATACAGCAGATCTAACAGACGGACCAGATGGACGTTTAACTCTGGGTTGGGAAAAGGATCTTGTTGAGACCAATTTGACACTTAAGCACAAGAGTGGCGGTAGTTCCTATACCGGTGGATTTACAGCTGGAACATGTGATTTCGCTACACCTGATAGTAAGTATAAGGTTAAATCAACGAATGAAGTTGATGTTGCCGTCAACTATACAAGTCCATGGTCCACTAAGTTCACTGTTGGGGTTAATAATGTTACTGATCAGGCTCCTGCCTATAACAAGAATGAAGGTTGGCCTTGGTATTCACAGGCCAGTTATAGTAACATGGGAAGATATTATTATTTAGCTGCAAATCATTCTTTTGAGTGATTTTGTTCTCATAAAAAGCCTTCCTAAATTAGGAAGGCTTTTTTTTATTTAAAATTTTCCTTGTTATGAATTTCTGATCTTACGTTTTCAAATATCTACTAGAAACCCATCCACTGGTTGTGACTTCTACCTTAGTCCAGCCATTTTTTGCATCCATAACTTTAACCTTTTCCCCTTTTGGTAGTGGGCTACGCAAAATAGGATGTTGGGTTCCTGGCCCTGATCTGATATTCAAATTTTCACTAGCAAGGGCCATCGGATCTTCTGATATGGATTCATCTCCCTGGTCCTTTCGACCTGCGTTGAGGACTTTATCTCTAACATAATCGAGAGGAAAAGCGGGTCCAGGATCAACCTTTCTCCCGGGTGATATTTCATTGTGACCAAGAATCAACTCAATAGGGTAGATGTCTTTTAGGGCTAAGCATGCCTTGACCGTATTTTCTATTTGCCATTCAGTAAAAGCATGCCAAGGAATACCATCTTTACCAATAAATACCTCGTCTCGGTCATACTTTCTACCAAAGTGACTATAATACTCTTGTCCTGATTTTTTAAGCTTGCCGGCATTATCAATCTCAATACCTATCGAGTATTTGTTGAGGGAGGTCCGTTCCAGCCATGAACTTCGACCGGCATGCCAGGCAATAGTATCAAAATCTACCAGCTGACTGATTTTTTCATCTCTACCTAGAACAATATGACAGCTGGCTTTTGCCCGTTTATCACATAGCCAATTGCTAGAACTGGTGCGAGAACCACCGGCAGTGAAGTGAATAATAATAGTATCAGGTTCCCTTTCGAAATGACCGCTGTGATTGGGGGATGGTTGATATTCTGCTTCGATGAGGCGATTATCTTCTATTTTCATTTATTATCCTTTTGCGTGATCGAATAGAGAAGGAGCTCTATTACCGGTAATGCTCTTGGTCAACTTATTATTAAAGCCAACCCGTTCGGCACTCCGGCCGATGGACCAGGTACCTACAACACCTCCCCAGGCTAGCCAAAACTCTGAAGGTAAGGCAAAGGGGGTGAACTGGGTGGCTCCTTGGGCGAATTGTAAAAGAGGGATTAGGCAGTAATTGAAAAAGATGACCATCAATCCAAAATAGACTAGTGTTGGCCTTGCCCTTTTCGTATAGCTGTCTCCTTGTTGAAGTTCTGCCACTAGAATCCGTTCCTTGGCTTGTAGTTCGCTGCGGAATGTTTGTTCGATTTGACTATCTCTTTTTTGCAATAAGGACTCTAATTCGAGCTTAAATTTATTTTTTTCTTCAGTAGTAGTGATAAATTTGTCGGCCACTTCTCCGACCGAAGTAATCAAGCCAGAAGCTGAGTTGGAAAAAATCTTACCGATAAAATCCATCATAATATTGTCCTTTCTGCCTAATGCCACCTATTAAATTAAGGAGGAAAAAACTAGTAATTTTTATATATGCTCTGGGTAGGTTATCGGGTGAGGAAGATAAAAATTAATCCTATTATTTTGTAGAGCTGCTTTTTACAGTTAGGGTTGGCGGTGTGATAACCATCTTTGATTCTTTATGATGAAGGGGATGTTATGTTTAATTAGACAATGTTATGGATATGGAAACAAAAATATAGAAAGAAGGTTAAAAAAAATTGGTTGTTTGTAGCTAATGATCGTTTTTTTTTAGTATATCTTAAGTGTAAGCGCAATATCATTGAGGGGCGATGTAGGATTTATCCTCAATGATATCTGTTTCAAATTCTGATAATTTATGTGTTTATTCTGCGCACCCTCTTTTATAAAGACAATACTCATGGGTAAATACTGTTTTCATGCCAGCAGCAAAGCTATTGCTTTTATTATCACCTTGCATCAGAGCCGAAATAAATAAATCTAACTGATTATCAACTCCTGTTTGGCAAACATGGTATAACAGGGCAGCTCCTAACTTCATACCCTGATACGCAGCCCCGACTACCAGAGTTTTTACTACCAGATCCCCTTTGTCTTCAAAGGCAATAACTAAACCAGCCAGATCATCATTGGGGGCCAGTATAACCGTACTGTAGGGGGTCGCCATTTTTTCTACCTGTGGTCCGTAGATGGCCTCGAATATTGTCAAAGGAATTTGCTCAAACCGAAAGTTTTGAGCAAATTCTATATTCGTGAGTCGATGAAGTTGTTTTAGCAGAAGTGGGGTCTCAATCTCACCGGCAGATTTTAAAGTAAATCCCTGAGCTAATACTAAGTCGTGAGCCTTTTTATAACGGGCAGCCATACCTTCACAATTTTTGACGCCGGTTGTTTCATAACGTTGTTCAACCTCCATTCCGGACTTTTTAAAGTATTCGACATACTCGGGAGGGTTAATAGGTTCCCAGCTATAGGTCTTATAAGGGCCGGTGGTGGTATTTAATCGGTATGGAAACCAGGTATTATAATTAATGGGGCCGAATATAACTTTGATTTGCTTTTTTTTTAGCCATTCGGTGGCAGTGGAAATTAATGCACTGGCTATTTCTTCTGCTTTGTCGCTATGAGTATCAACTTCGAAGAAACCAAGATATCCTTCATTTTCATTTACCACCGTGGCACCAATTGTCCCGACTGATTGATTATCGATATCTACGATCCAAAAGTCTGTTATTTTTTCTAACGGCATTTGTAGCATTTGTTTAATCGCCTGTGGCGCAACCGCTGGAGTCATGTAGGCAGAGGGACGCACTCGTTGGGCAACTTCAGCGAAAGTTTCATCAAAGTTCTTTGGATGAGGCTGGTAGCTTGACCTTTGATTTAGTTTCATCATGACCTTTAGTTTTTGTGGTTTGAAAAGTTGTTAACTGTCCAATTTTTTTTTGTGCTTTAATCAGACTCATCGATTCTACAGTCAGATCTTAACCTGACTCAATTTTTGTTACTGTGTTCAGTATTATTCTAAGCAATTTTTTTGAGAATCTCGATATTATAGGACTGAGTTTTTTCTTTGGCAATGGCCGTAGCATAATCTGAGGTGACATCATCGAAACCATTTTTATCAGTATTCTCCGGTATTCGCAGGTAGTAACGGAGAGTTACCAAGCCATCGGCTGCAATATAAGGCCTGATTTTTTGTAAATAACTTTTTTCAATGTCACCCGAAAAATAGGAAGGTACATCAGAAAAAGAGATCAAGTCAATCGGTGGCACTTTTTGGGCTACATCTAGGATATTACCTAGCTCGTAACTGATGGTGGTGGTATTTAATGCTTGTTTAGTTTTATGAAACACATCTTCATCACATTCAATTGGAAGGCCCTCTGGAAAATCTAGGGTACCGCGCAGGATAAGGTTGATGAAATAGTTTTCTCGTGCAGGGCACAAACTGAGAACTTTTCTGAAAGTAGAATTATAGAAGTCATAATAGCCTATCGGCATATTTTTTTTGACGAAGTGACCTTTATAAAGAAAGGTGTTGAAAAATTTTGCATTACCTAACAGACCTACCGTTAGTCGATAGCCTAGCCCGTAGAAATTACTTTGCAGATATTGTTGTTGCTCCTCCATATTGCGACATTGGAAAAGTTGATCAATTTTATTTTTACCAATCAGTAATTGAAAGACCCGTGAAATAAAATTGAAAGTCTTTTCCCACTTACCATTATAAACAATCCCTTGCCAGTTATGACTGTCGAATAGATTGATAAAATATTCTTTTGCTTCTGCTTCGAGGTTGAGTTCCATAAAATATTTTTTTCTGGTCTCTGGATTCATTTCTCGGCTGGGATAGCCCCAGAAACTGAGAAATTCATCCCTCTGAAAATTGCGTATGGTTTCGACTCGCAGTTGAGTTAGGTATAACTGTTGTTTGGCTAGGTCAACCACAGTGATGTGTTCAGGATTTTTTGCTAAAAGAGGAGTGACCCTGGAACCACTGCCAGCGGCGACTAATACATGTTTGGACTGATCAGGAAGAACATTGACTTCGAGACTAGTATCCTCGTTAGCCAGGCTATAATTTAGTTCATTGAAATAAGCGTTCATACCGTTACCAGCTCCTATTAATCATCGGGTAAAATCTTGATTTCACCTTTGGCGGCATCAACTCTGACTTTCATGCCTGTCTTCAATTTTTTCATGAGACCTCCTTGAACCCCTACAATGGTAGGTAAGCCAAGTTCTCTAGCCACCACGGCTGAATGAGAGAGCAGACTACCTCGTTCAATTAAAAGGCCTGCACAGGAAGGATAAAGCGGAACCCAGCCTGGGTCGGTTCTGCCTGTGACCAAAATTTCTTTTTTCATGTTTTCTGCATCTTTGAGGCTTTTAGCGACACGAACGACACCCTCCACAATTCCTGGGCAGCAAGGGGTGCCGATAAGCGTATTAGGATCGAGGTTTTCCGGAATTTCAGAAGCCAACAGATCTGAATCGGTTAAGATCTGGGTCCATTTCTCAGCCGCTCCTACGGCTCCTTCCGTATAGAACCGGTCAGGTGGATCCATGGTTTCTTCNTATTCTTGATATTCTTTNTTTCTNAGCTGNGCNAGNTCNTTAAGATTNATAGAGACNGANCGNCCTTCAATAAAGCCAATAATTTCTTCAACNCANAAGTAGAAAATATCATGTTCTTCTTCTAGNACACCNAGTTTNACNANTTGATGNCCCATACCGCGGAAAAGGTGNCGNCTNACTCCAAAGATTTTCGTACGATCAAAGCGAAGNTTTTCCCTTCGNTTAACTGCGCTGCGGGTATGCTTTAGGATCCAGAAGTAAAAGATTCTTTTGAATCCAGAAAGACGGGCTCTTATTTCATTCTCGCCGGCGCTCCGAATNGCTTGCTCTCTTTNTTCCATGTCTTCAATCGAATACGATTTCATTTGNACNTANGAAGAAATAGCATTNATAATGAANGTNGGNTCATCATGCAGATCCATGGTNTCCAATTTTANTTCTTCAACACAACGGAAACCATAGAGGTCAATGTAGGTTTCAATTTCCTCGAAGAAAGNATTGTAATCATGTGTTGATCTNATTTTATCCCAAACTTCGGCCCCNGGNGTCTNNAGCAGCATTTCTTTAGTGNCTTCATATTTTTCATCTTGNTCNACTTCTTTNGAAATGCGCATTAGCATTTTTGTTGGCTCAGTACTNTTAAGATCTCCTTCCCCACATAGNAAATCATTTTGTAATGANCCTGCCTTATCGTCTTCACCGACGACCCAGTTTTTAGTCAGTTTAGATAAAATTCCAAAAAAGATCATACAGAGATAATCGTTAATAATAGGAGCTTTCCAACGTCCCAAGACCTCCCGATCCAGATAAAGNTATTTCTGTTTTAATGCTGGTAGTGATAGNTGTTTAAAGTTGAGATGACGAGANTCATCATAGATGCGGTTAAATTCATTCTGAAATTGATCTGAGATCTGGTTGATACGCACCATGCGAATGATAGTGATCACTAGCAGTCTTAATCTTTTGAAACGTGAGTATTTGGGNGGGTTGTTGATAAAATCGAACAGTGAAGCCAGTTCTGGTTTTAGTTCTTGTCGGACACCCATCATAGTATCNAGGAANCCTGAATTACTGCTTGATCCNGGTAGCAGCAGNACCANTTTATACCAGTGAATCAAGTGATAGTANATCCGNCCCCNAATATGACCAAGTAAGTTTCGAAAGACATCTTGATTTTCATCAATAAGACTTTGGGGAACNCCCATCATTTCNCAAAACTGATAGTAAACTCTCATATAGGCATTGCTAGCGAAGCTGAACGTCAAAGGCAGGGTGACGCCACTATAACTTTCAATGATATTTGANTTGTCCCATAGGGTNGGTTCTCCGCGATTACAGTCATCTGCAAAAAAAGCATCTGGAGGNAGAGTGGTGATCGGTCGGGTTTGTAGGAAAAATAAGGTNTCCNCTTCGNAGCCCCATTCACAGTCTTGGGGNCCACCTAAATCTTNTTCTAATTTCAGGGTCATTTTTGCGACCNCTTTCACTTCTTCTGCCGATAAAGTAGCTGCTTTTNCTAAAGATGANTCCACCNTCTGNCGNTGAAGTCCGCCNCTTTCTGCGCGATAGAAACCTTCTTCTTTTTCNGCCAGATTACTTTCATACTTAAAATTATCNCGGTTAACTTGATAATGATCGGCATCAAGTGCNCCACTCACGAGGCCTTCGCCNAGGCCGTATACAGATTCAATCACCATGGTTTCGCGNTCNAGGGGATGGATCGGNTTACGAGAGAAAGAGACACCAGAGACTCTGGAATCNACCATCAGNTGTATCACGACTCCCATTTGAATNTTNTCTAAAGGNAACCCACGCTCTCTTCGGTAGGTCAGTGCNCTTTGAGAGAAGGCNGAAGCCCANCAAAGNTTTAGNGAAGCTTCTACTTGACCCATACCTTTTTGAAANAGGTAAGATGAAAACTGACCAGCGAAGGAGCTATCAGCAGAGTCTTCTTCCATCCCACTAGAACGCACAGCAACATATCTGTCTTCTAACTTAAGCTCTTTCATTGCGTTAGAGATTGCGGNNCTTAGNTCTTCAGGTAANGGNGCANCAGCAAATTTTTNCTGCAATTGATCNTCGANANCNCTTAGNTCACTACTATCGNTNANATCTATTTCAATTTTGTTANGGNTCAAGAAATTTCGAAANCCTTCTGCGCCNACACAGAACCAATGGGGTATTGGAAGNCCCATATGACTCATACGAGCCATATTTAATGCTTTCCCNCCACCATGAGTTTCAAATTCATCNACAGAGTTTTGTGAATGAAGTACTAAGTGCATAAGATTTCCTCTTAGGTTTCCCTGTCGCCACATGGTTTTANCCCATCATACTGGTATAGGCCCACATATGGGCAAGTAGTGAAATGCCCGCAATAGCCTCGATGATTTTNTATTTTTCTGGTTTCTTAAAAACAATAATTAAACTGAGCGCTAGNATGATTTCTATNGGCCATAGAATGTGATGNACTCCCAGTGCTTTTGCTCCAAAAGCCGCAGTGATAAGACATGCNAGGANAATACGTGTTGTGTTAGCTTTNCCATAGACTGAGAGGTANGTTTCNAGGACAGGATTTGCTTCAGGATCGAGTTTGCGACAAACTTCATAGGCTAGAAAACCACCNATCATCATGGTGCCAAGATAAAANGTATTGATACTTAAGGCAGCNTCGATNTCTAGACAAGCAATTGGGAAAAAGACAATAGGATAAATGATTAACTGATGNCTTAAAGCATAGAGGATGGGACGCTTTGAGAGCCAGTCACCAACGAAAAATTCTTTATACATCANNCCCAAGACGATGGTCACTGTCANGTATCCTAAGCCCCCCATTACNGAGAATAGNGATGTGGTTAGNAGTGACCAGATGATCATCACCATATAGAGNCCGTTGATGGCTTTACGNACTTGCTGTTCGGTNAGCAGGCCCCGTGGTAAAGGGCGNTCAGGNTGNGCAATCCGATCTTTATTAACATCTTTAAATTCATCCATGAAACGNAGNTCAATNAAAAAGATAAGNAGACCGATGACACTTATGATATGAANCTCNGACCAGAGACCTTCACCTAGNAGAACNAGCGAAGANGTGACCATNCCGGCAGATANCAGCAAGTATATGAATAGGGGGACTCTCTCTTTGATAAATGTGATCCAAGCGCTCATGGTTCTACTCCTTTCGTGGTGGTTTTACATAGAGTAGCAGAGATGGTAGCCACAGGATATCGACAAGTAACGCACTGGTNAGNACTACACAACATAGCATGCCCAGTTCGGCATTGGGAACAAAATCTCCGAACATAAAGGAACCGAAACCCATGACGAGGATGATAGTAGTAAATAAAAGAGCTGATCCGGTTGACG
>PBRN01000113.1 GCA_002725955.1 Pseudobdellovibrionaceae bacterium | reverse complement strand
AGACCCTGGAACTGCATTTTTAGAATTATCAACTCTAGCTGCAAATGAGATGTATGATGGGAAAGCACATAGCGCTGGAATTGTTACTGGAATTGGAATTGTTCATGGACAAGAATGTATGTTTGTAGCGAATGATGCTACTGTAAAAGGCGGTTCTTACTATCCTATGACAGTCAAGAAGCACATCAGAGCCCAAACCATAGCCCATGAGAACAATCTTCCTTGTATCTACCTTGTAGACTCGGGTGGAGCATTCTTGCCAATGCAGGATGAGGTCTTTCCAGACGTAACTCATTTCGGCCGAATATTCCGTAATCAAGCAATGATGAGCGGAGATGGTATACCGCAAATCGCAGCGGTTCTTGGTTCATGTACAGCAGGTGGAGCTTACGTTCCAGCCATGAGTGATGAAACGGTTATAGTCAAAGGAAATGGAACTATTTTCCTCGCAGGACCTCCTCTTGTAAAAGCGGCTACTGGTGAAGAGGTCAGTGCAGAAGACCTCGGTGGGGCTGATGTTCATACCTCGAAGAGCGGCGTAGCCGATCATTTTGCAGAAAATGAAGAAGAAGCACTACGCATGGTTCGTAATATCGTTGAAAATATCGGCGTGAGAAAACTTGCTGATTTCGAAAGAGACCAACCTGAAGAACCATATTACAGTCCTGAAGAACTACTGAGCCTCATTCCATTGGATAACCGTACTCCTATCGATGTTCGAGAGATAATTGCTAGAGTAGTCGATGGTAGCCGCTTCCATGAATTCAAACCGCGTTATGGAACAACATTGATTTGCGGTTTTGCAAATATACATGGTTACAAAGTTGGCATCGTAGCCAATAATGGTATTCTATTCAGCGAATCATCTCTGAAAGGTGCACATTTCGTTGAGATTTGTGGGCAGCGAGGAATACCTCTTGTATTCTTGCAGAACATTACTGGCTTTATGGTCGGCAAGGAGTACGAATCAGGCGGAATTGCCAAGGATGGAGCAAAATTAGTAACCGCAGTATCATGTGTTCCTGTGCCTAAGTTTACCGTTATTATCGGTGGCAGCCACGGTGCTGGCAATTACGGTATGTGCGGTAGAGCATATGACCCTAGATTCCTATTCATGTGGCCAAATTCTCGGATTTCAGTGATGGGTGGGCCACAAGCAGCGGACGTATTAGCAACAGTCAAACAAGATCAGAGAGCAAGAGAGGGTTTGGATCCATTTGATGATGAAGAATTAGCCGCATTTAGAAGCCCTATTCTCGAAAAATACGAAGTTGAAGGCTCACCTTACTATTCGACAGCACGTCTTTGGGATGATGGTATAATCGACCCGCGCGATACACGAGATGTACTGGGTTTGGCATTAGCGGCAAGTAGGAATGCTAAGATGCCAGAGAGTAAATATGGTGTATTCAGGATGTGATATGATGCAAGATAGACCAAAAACAGAACTCATCAGATTGGAAATCGATGGTCCGTGTTGTCAAGTCATACTTGACCGTGCAGACAAGTACAATGCCCTCAACGTACAGATGATTAGCGAATTAATTGAGGTGTTTGAATGGACAGCAAACAACTCTGTTGCCGTAAAAGGAACATTAGCAGAAAACGGGGATGAAAACCTCCGTATCTTAGTTCTAAGAGGCGAAGGGAAGCATTTCTGTGCCGGTGCAGATATCAACATGATGCGAGATGCTGGTGCGCAATCAGCAGAGGAGAATAGAGCAGATTCTAAGAGGCTAGATAGATTATTCAATTCATTATGGTCCCATCCATGCTTCACTATTGGCTCAATTCAGGGAGTGGCTTTAGGAGGCGGTGCCGGATTGATATCTTGTCTCGACCACGTCATATTATCATCTGATGCAAAAATAGCTCTTTCAGAGGGTAAATTAGGCATCCTCCCTGCGGTAATTGGCCCGTATGTCTACCGAAGGGTAGGCAGTGCTGCTTTCCGTAGATTGGCGATGAATGCTGGAAGAATTAATGCTCAAGAGGCATTGAGAATTGGATTTGCAGAGGAATCGGTAGAAAATATTGGAGAAATCAATGCCCGGATTACTGCAGTGAGTACTGAAGTTCTCAGTACTGGGCCATGTGCGGTTGCTGCTGCCAAGGAATTAACTCTAGGATTTGACCGTTGGAACGGTAGTGATGAGGAACTTCGTGAATGGACTCTTGATTTTACTAGTCGGATGCGGTCAAGCGTAGAGGGACAAGAAGGCCTCTCATCTTTCTTAGAAAAGCGCCCTGCCGATTGGAAACCAAAGGAGTGATCTGATGTTGAAACGGGTTCTCATCGCCAATCGCGGTGAGATAGCCTGTCGAATAATCAGGGCCTGTAAAGAGGCAGGGATTGAATCTGTAGCAATTCATGCAGCCAATGATTCCGGTGCTCTGTTTACTGAACTTGCAGACATAGCTGTTGAGTTAGAAGGAAATAACATCGCAGAGACCTATCTCAATATCGAACAGATACTCACTATTGCTAAAGATGTCGCAGCGGATTCTATACATCCTGGTTATGGTTTTCTTTCAGAACGTGCTGAATTTGCTTCAGCGGTGATGGATGCAAATTTGATTTGGATTGGTCCATCTCCGCAAGCCATTATTGAGATGGGCGATAAGATGACTGCTAGAAGAACTATGCGGGCTGCAGAGGTTCCTGTGATACCCGGAGAAGAGGTTGAAGGAGGAGTTGAAGAGATAATCGCTGCAGCAGCAAAGGTCGGATATCCATTATTGCTCAAAGCCAGTGCTGGTGGCGGTGGAAAAGGGATGCGTGCGGTTCATTCACCTGAAGACCTTCGAGAAGCAGCAGAAGGCGCAATGCGTGAAGCATTGAATTCCTTTGGTGACGACCGGGTTTATGTTGAGCGTTTATTATCTGGGAGTAGGCATATTGAGATTCAAGTTCTCGCTGATAATCATGGTAATACCATCCATTTAGGCGAGAGGGAATGTTCGATTCAAAGACGTCACCAAAAGGTGTTCGAAGAGTCGCCAAGTGTAGCATTAGAACCTGATCTACGTCAACAGATGGGAGAAGCAGCAATTGCTGCAGCAGAGGCAGTATCGTTTGTCGGTGCGGGAACAGTTGAGTTTTTACTAACCCCTCAAGGAGAGTTTTTCTTTCTCGAAATGAATACTAGAATACAAGTCGAACATCCGGTTACTGAATTGGTAACTGGAGTTGATTTGGTTAGGGAACAATTACGTATTGCAGCTGGAGAAAAGATGAGCTGCGAGAAATTACAAATGCGTGGTCATGCTATTGAAGTGAGACTTTATGCCGAAGATCCAAGTAATAATTTCCTTCCAGCAATTGGTGATTTACTCACCTTTATCGCTCCACAAGGACCTGGAATCAGACTTGATACCGGTGTGCGCCAAGGAGATGCTGTAACCCCTGATTACGATCCTATGTTGGCAAAACTAATCGTTTGGGCACCTTCACGTCAAGAGGCATTACAAAGACTTGCTCGGGCTTTAGACGAGTTCATCATCTTGGGATGTACTACCAATATCCGCTTCTTACGCGAACTCTGTGATCACCCTGATGTTATCGATGGCTGGACTACTACAGATATGATTGAACGTCTATGGCCTGATGGTTGGTCACCCGATTTGACTGGAAGAACTCTTGATGCCGCATATCTTGCTGTAAATGCAGCTGAAGCAAGTGGATATGGTCGAAAGAACATAAATTCAGGTATTAGCAATGATGGTGAATCAGCAACACCATTCGCAACATTATCTCGGAGGTACCCCTGATGGATCTAAGTTATCTTGGAGATGATATCTCAGGAACCATCACTCGTGATGGGCAATCATTCATCCTTGGAGACATAGTTGCAGATGTAGATAATGCTGTTTGGATAACTATCGATGGTAGAAGACAACAAGCCCATGTTGCTGCAAGTAAGGACGCATGGTGGGTGCATTTTGCTGGCCATACCATCCGTTTTGATATTGTAGAGGCTGGATTTACTGCATCGGGTTCAGGAGGNGGTTTGACCGCACCAATGCCTGGAAAAGTACTCGAAGTATTGGTTGAAATCGGACAAAATGTAATCGAAGGTCAAGCATTATTGGTTTTGGAGGCAATGAANATGGAACATCGGATTTTAGCACCAAAAGATGGTGAAATAACCNCGATTCATTTCAATGCAGGAGAACAGGTTACCGGTGGCGCCCTATTACTCGATTTACAAAGTGAGTGAAACTCACCATTGNCAGGGCTCTAGAATAGTCTGACCGCCCATGAAAGGTTGTAGTACNTTNGGGATTTCNACNCGACCATCNGGTAGTTGATTTTGCTCCATAATAGCAACTAATGCNCTACTGGTTGCAACAGCGGTTGAATTTAGAGTNTGGACNCTTTGGTTACCNTCAGCAGTTCTGTAGCGCATTCGNAATCNATTNGCTTGATAATCAGTACAATTTGAGCAAGANACGATTTCTTTGTAAGCATCTGCACCAGGNANCCAAGCTTCCAAGTCATATTTTCTGGCNGCNACAGTACCCATATCNCCGGTGCAGATATTGACAACTTCATAATGCATNTCGAGAGAATCCCAAAGTTCGATACAATTTTGCAATAGGTCTTCATGGTGTTNCCAAGAATCATCTGGNTGNGAGATAATGATCTGTTCGATTTTCGTGAATTGNTGAACTCGCCAAATGCCNCGGTCAGATAATCCATGAGCACCAACTTCACGCCTGAANCANTGNGATANACCAACCATCTTAATNGGNAATAATGANGGTTCGATAACCTCATCCATAAACATCGCAGTCATNGGATGTTCTGAGGTTGCAATCATGTAGAGTTTATCGGGCTCAACNCCGTACATCACCATTTCAAAATCGGATAAATCTGTTACNCCTTCNTATGCTGCNCGATTCATCATAGCAGGTGGTTGAACNAAAGTAAATCCCTTATCNGTTAAAAGATNAATAGAATGCTGTTGTANTGCNAATTCAAGNCTTGCTAAATCTCCNTTGAGGAANAAGAAGCGACTGCCAGCAATTTTNGCCGCTCTTTCCAATTCAACCCAGTTNTTCATCTCNATTAATTCATTGTGGGTGCGNACATCAAAGTCGTATTCTTTTTTGNTACCNTGAATTGAATGAACGGTATTTCCNTCNTCGTCTGNGCCTACTGGTACAGCGTCGTGTAAGAGATTGGGAATAGACATCCTAATNGCGTCTCTTTGCTCGAGCAGATTATTGGCTTGNTCNTCCAATTCTGCTAATTGAANTNCCAAGGTCCTTTACATCGAGCATTATTTTTTCTGCTAGTTCAGNATCACCGGATTTCTTTGCTTCAGAAATACTTCGGGCAGCGNTATTNCTCTCCCNNCGNGCTAATTCCATATCGTGNAGAGCATTNTTCCATTNNTNGTCAAGANCGATGACTTGATCGATTTTTTCATGAGAGATTCCACGCTTATCATGGTCAGCACGAATCAGGTTCGCTGAATTTTCACGAAAGAGCTCNATNTCTAGCATCTCATCACCTAGAATGTAATCCCGAAATCAAATGCAGCGGTTCCAATNAATATCAGNCCCCCGATGATGTAGCCTAGAATAGCNCCTCCATTCAATAATGGTAAGCCGGCTTGAGGTCTTCCTCGAGCGACATAGGTCATCAAAGCCATNTAGCCAATTAGACCTCCTATCATGGTGATCATTCCAACTAAAAANCCATCANTTGGNAACCACTGTACGGCAGAAACNACNAGCATACCNGGGAANATNACATCTCCAAGNCCCATGAACATTGCTTCTTTAGGCCTCTTCTTGGGTTTCATNACCATCTTTGGTGNAGTTTTATCNTTTGGCACGTTCGATTCNGATTCAGTNTTNNCCTCAGCACTTTCTTTTTCTGCAGCTTCAACTCTATCACGCATCGGTGCTTGTTCNTCAAGCATNGAATANCCTNTCTCTTGTGGNGCGACNAATAGNATAGGTAATTTTAGNCCAATCATNGTATCTGCTAAATCTAGCATATGTTTTGACTTGTANACCGCCCATGCATCGTATATTGCAGCCAGNACCATGAATATCATAATCAGACTTGGAACAAANGTTACTCCCAGCATTACAACNACACCNGCTCCAACNAGTACNCCTACNGTATTGACTACATACCACTCNGGGCGGATATACAGCAGAACCATCAANNCAATTGCAACACCCAATCCNACNAGTATTGCCGTANCATCGAGAANNAATCCNTTTTNGATGTACATTTNACTNGTGAANTCTCCNTTCTTTNCAGTTANTTCNGNTCCACCATTNATCANTAAGATNTCTGCTCTTTCNTCANTGGNGANAATATGAATTAATTCTGTTTCAGAAGTATCNGCNGAGAANCNAACATATTCGATTTGGCTGCTACCAAANAAACCATGGATGCCGTAAGCATCAGCAATCCAAACATCAGATCTGCCAGAACTATCGAGGTCTAGTAGTCTAACCGAGGCAATAGGNCCTTCCATGGCNCCTTCTAGTAGCATCCTTTCCTCTTTNACAACCTTCTTGGCGGTNGAATNCCAATTCCATGCCTCAATATCACCAGATTCATCACCGATTAATATTAGGTGATCTCCAGAATCATTCCAGTTGGATAGATTTCTTTCTTCGTCATAGGGAGAAAGCCCAGTGCTTATTGAAGTGAAATTATCGCCATTATCTCGGGTTATGGTCCATTGCGGTTCTANCNNCTGGTCGACTGAAGGTGTATCAGAAATACTATNGGTGAATTGTTCGAGTTTGTAGACGAATGTNATTTTAGAACTAGACATNAAGATATGGTCATCATCAAGCATTTCAAAATGNGTAAAATCTTCTTGTGTAGTGAAATTTACAGGTAGATACCAACGAGATTGGAAAACCCAAGCCCCTGCATCAGCATCTACGATATTCATTCGTACCAAATCATTATTTGGGCCTATGATGTAAAATGAATCAGAATGCTGAGTCGCATAAACGCAACCTCCTTCCATATTTGCGTGATTCTGCGTTTCATTGGGATTATCGATAAAACTTTGATAATCAAAGCAGTGATAATCAGGTCCGATTTGTTCGCCAGTCTCTGGATTAACAGTCCAGACATAAGCCAAATTTGTCATTGTTAGGCCATGTTTGTTCTCGACAACCCTGGTGGTATCATGTCCGGGGTCAACTTTATGTTCATTTGTCCATGCAGCATTGCCAGTAGGATCGTTTCTCATTTCAACTGTTACAGTTTGATTTAATTCAGGGCCAGAAACATCGTAAAAGAGGATTCTGTTTTCATCGAGTGGAGTCATCATTTCTCCGGAAACAGGGCTGTCAACCTCGAATTCAAACACCTCAGTGGTGTCATCGACCAGTAATAGATGTGCGCCGGGAACTGTTGTATAGGTAAGTGCTAGAAACAAAACAGCCATCAAACCATATTTGATTACCCATTCCTTCTTCCATTTTGCTAAAGCTAAGATTCCAGCGGTAAAAACGAATATCATTACCAATTCAAGTAGGATATAGCGGACTTGTGTAGTACCTGATTCTCCAAATGCATATAATTCAGCGGAATCGAAAAACGGTAGTAACCATATTCCAATTAGAATCGTAGTTACAAACATGAAAGCCATCCCAATCATGCCCGGTAACATCTCACGCATTGCTGCTAAGAGGTCATCTTCAGCATCAACCGATTCAGGTCTGCCCATAGGGTAGTCCAGAGACTGATGGGTTTTGAGGCAATCGTATGATAAGCCGATGAGATGATGTGGAAAGGCTGTTTGCAGTGACCGTGAGAGATTGGTTAGAACGCAGTAAATCAGTGGGAATGTCATTGGGTCTTGAAAGGACAATGGCTGCGCTTGAGAAGCTTGACCGCCCTGACAAATCCCTACAATGTATCCACGTGGCAGGTAGTAATGGCAAAGGAAGTACTTGCGCTCACCTCGCAGCATCGCTGATACGTTCAGGTCATCAAGTTGGTTTGTTTACCTCTCCACACGTTTCTCGAATCGAAGAACGCATTCGTGTTAATGGCACCCCAATATCGCCTGAGAGTTTTGATTCGGCTTTGAAAATAGTTCATTTTGCAAGTGAGGATTTGACTTTTTTTGAAATCACATACCTAGCAGCACTAGTAGCCTGTAGAGATGCTGGTTGTGAATACATGATTCTTGAAACTGGGCTCGGCGGACGTCTAGATGCTACTAGGACTGCAAAAGTGATCGGATGCTTGGTCACATCAATCTCTTTGGAGCATTCGGATATCCTTGGAGATACATTGGAACAAGTCGCTAAAGAAAAAGCCGCAATAGCGCGTGCAGGAATTCCGATTATTATCAAAAAACCAGCAGAAAGTATACAGAAAGCAATGCTGGAAAACGCTCCACATGCACGTTTTATTGAGGTTTCTGGAAATATTCATGACGAAGCCAAGACATTGGCGCGAGAATTGTTAACCGAGTTGAAATTACCTTGGAAAGATGGTTCGATTAATTGGCCAGCAAGAATGCAACGGATAGATGGAACACCTACAGTATTACTTGATGCCGCCCATAATCCAAGTGGTATCGCTAAAGTAATGCCGCAAATAATTGCAGAATTACCAGAGAAATGGGTTCTTGTGTTTGGTAGTTCTCCTCAGAATGATCTTGAAAATTTCCTCAAGCCCATATCATCTTTAATTGAAGAATATTGCCCGAAAAGAGTGATTTTCACTGAACCGCAAGGAGGTAGATATCCTGCATTAAGTCAATTTCCATTACAAGGGGAATGGATTAGGAACCCTGGCGAGGCAATCGAATCTGCCAAAGCTGAAGATTGTGAGATGATTCTTGTAATTGGTTCTCTATATCTATGTGGTAATATTCTTTCACATCTGCAATTGGATAGTGATGATGACCTCAACATACTTTCTTCAACAGGAGACCCCTGAGACAATATAGCGCGCATTGTGTAATTTATGTCAAACGAGTTGGTGAATTATGAGTAACAAGTGGGACATGCGTTTTCTAGAACTTGCTAAGCACATTTCAGGTTGGAGTAAAGACCCTTCAACCAAAGTGGGCTGCGTCGTTGTTGGAGAAGATAGAGAAATACGGTCTACGGGATTCAACGGTTTCCCGCGCGGAATAAGCGATGATAATGACCGCCTAACCGACCGTGAAAAGAAATATCCACTAATCTGCCACGCTGAAGAAAATGCGATTATGCATGCTGCACGTATTGGAGTATCTCTCAAAGGTAGTACTGCATATGTTACATGGCCACCTTGCTCGAGATGCGCCCGTTCTTTAATCCAGGCAGGAATCAAAGAGGTTGTCTATTCAACTACTGAAGAGATACCTGAGCGCTGGCTTGATGATTTCAATATCTCAACAGGTATGTTAGAAGAAGCGAATGTTGTTGTGCGTCCAATTTAGTCGTTTATCTATTCAAAGTAAATGCCACTGAGACTGCAACCGGTGTATTGAAGTTGAAGTTATACACGTAAGCAGTTAATGCGAGTGTTACCTGTTTTGGTTATGGTTGGCTTGCTAGTACTTCCAGGTTGTACTTCATTCGAGGGGTTCGAAGAGCAATCAGAGTCGGAAGAACTTTTAGAACCCGAGATCGAATTGGTTCAAGGCTGTACAGATCCAGAGGCAAATAATTACGATGAGACAGCCGAAGAAGACGATGGTTCTTGTGAATATGACGAACCAGAACCAATTCTTGGTTGTACAGACCCAACTGCAGATAATTACAATCCAGAGGCAGAT
>PBRN01000112.1 GCA_002725955.1 Pseudobdellovibrionaceae bacterium | reverse complement strand
GAGGGCCGATCCGTGGTGGTAAAGACGTGACCCGTTTGATGGAAGATTTGGCCCGTGTTTTTCACACCAAGGTAACTAGAAAAGGGATTCGCGTTGATCAGGAAAAAGCCGATTTGCTTGGCCGTTGGTTTGATGACAAAGGTATTGGTTGGTCTCTGAAGATAAGCGCTTTGGTGGCTTTGCCGGGGTTTCGTAAACAGGGCAAGGTTTTGCGCAATATTTGGAGCCAGTTAAACGATATCGAATTTCCTAAAGAGCTGAGAAAAATGAAAGAATGCTCGGGCATTTTCGCTGTACCAACGAATGGTTGTTGGAATGTGTTTTCGGTGGTTGGTGGTATACCTGAGCGAGAACAGGATATTGAAGGTGATTTAGATTTAGGTTTGCAGGTTAATGATTTGGTTAGTCATTTGCATAAGAAAATTAAACAAAGAGTAAAAAAAGTTGGCGATAAGCCCATGACTTGTTTGGAAGCCTCTTTAGCAAATCGCATTTCCTGGTGGATAACTTTTGGTTTGCGTCGTCATGAAGGTCGCTTTATTTCCCTTGAAGATCTTGAAAGTAAGAGACTGTCTTTTTTCTAGCACCCTATGGTTGTTTCTACTTATAGACCCCAGTATTTGAAGTCGGATATCATTACCAAGGATTATGTTATAATATACCTTAAGTATTCCTCAACATGACTGGAGTTCCATGAGCACACTATTTCGGCCAGATTTGAGGATAATGGTAGTTGATGATTTTCCTGCGATGCGACGTATTATGAAAACTCTTTTGCGTCAGTGCGGTTTCCGCAATTTTATAGAAGCTGAAAACGGTGAGAGAGCATGGGAATTTTTACAAAGAGATCAGGATATAGAACTGATTATTTGTGATTGGAACATGCCGAAGATGACTGGGCTAGAGTTTTTTAAATTAATCAGAAAAGATACAAATTATAAAGATATTCCATTTTTGATGGTGACNGCAGAATCAGAAGAACAAGTGATCTCTGAAGCAGTTCAGTCGGGGGTTGCCAACTATGTTCTTAAGCCTTTTAATGGTGTTACATTGAAAGAAAAGCTTAAGGAAATAGATGATGTCTTAAATAGCGCAGCATAANCAGTATTNATTCCATTACNAACTAGCCGCAACGATCCGCTNNATAAATAANCAANCTCANATCACTTNTAACTTAACAGAGTTAATTAACCTATAAATAACNGTGTTATTGTCGTGATGTAAATNTCTGGCCTATTACTATTATTACCTTTTTTTATCGAGATTCCCGCCGAGCCTGTAAATATGTAGCTTGAAGTATTAGGAAGTTGACTGACAGGCCAATTATCAGCAACACTGCANTTGATTAATGAAGTTGCTATTTTTATNGGGAAGCGGACAAGTATATCACCCACCAAATTTGCCTTAACTTCGTTATNCNCTGTTTAATTTTGCAATACAGATGGTTCANTGGAACTGACTGCATGACTAGAATAGGAACGATTCGCTATGGGATTTATCAACATAGTAAAAAATGGGTTTCTTAGCTTCCANCAGATAGTGATTGNCTTAAATGGCTTTATGATTTTCATTTTACTAATCAATACTGCAGTCACTTTTTCATCATTAGCTTCAGCTAGTACCATCAAATCTTCAAAAAAAGTTATTCGATTAGGATCAGGTGTGTTGACNGGATCGGCAAGCACCTCTATTGGCTCCAANGCAGAATATGATTATGATCCAGGTAATTATNTGTCTTTTGGTTTCGGATTAAGGTGGAAACCAGATCATACAAGTAAATATAGTCTGGGCGCTAGTCAGGGTCTTACTTATCGNAACCGACCATGGGAAACGGTTACAGCAGGAGATACCTCCTTATCTGCTAGTTTTTCAGGCCTATTAGACAAAATTGATGTCTTGGAATCTTGGACTAAAAAAAGAAAAATCTCACTTTCCGCCAATACGAGTACATTGTTGCCCCATTCTGAAGGCTCGCGTGAAGCAGGATTATTTGGAATGATTAGTGGCAGTTTATCTTTGGGCTGGCAGGCTATGGAAAGTTTGAGTTTCAGTATAAATTCAGGNNTAACCGGTTATTTCTGGGATTCTACGATGAGTGCCTCAGGATATGCTAACACTCTCGCAGCGAAGAACTTATCTATCAGNTCCAGTTTGTCCTTTGCAAAGNTTGGTTACTCGCTATCAGCAGGTATCTATGAGTCAGTGCTGCATGANCAATGGGGTTCAGNATATNGTTATAGTTCCAGTNTGAGTGCCAGNTATAGCTANCAATTATATCGGTTTGGTCTTGGTCTTAGTACGAATGATAATCAGCTTCGATATGGTAATAAACAAAGTTTTACTTTTTACGATAAAGACCGCTCTAAGCTTGCTTTTAGCGTGAGTAAGTCAATTTTTTGATTAAATANATTAACAAATATTAGAGACATATTTTTTATAACAGGAGCTCTGCTCCCAATTTGAAGTCAAGGTCTGGAAAGGGAAATATTATGAATGCCGTCCTAAAAAATNTGATGGGTCTCGTTATACTACTAACGNTCATCAACTCTGGTTGCGCACGTAAGCCCGATNTAAANGTTGCCTATAACCAAGATCAGTTTGTGTACTCTAAGGCAGATTTACTGGGCGCTGATTATGAGTATACCAGCGAGAGCTTTTCTGATGGTGAATTTAGTTCTCAGCCATTTGATCGTCAGCAGANTACNTTGAATNNANTGGCGAATAAGGGNGTCAGGGCGAAACTCTTGGAAGATGTCGGTTTTGAGNCATCTGTGGGAGNTCCTTTGTTCTTCTTGGGAAAGAATCATATTTATATGGGTNTAAAAGGAGANCCTTGGTTTCGNTATATGTGGAAGATTGATGGACATTATAACTTNACNCGTCAGACCGATGCNGAAGGTCGAAAGAACCAGTACCAAGTAAAAGCTCAAGATGGNCTATGGTTTGATCGNCCCTATTTTNAGCTGGGTAGTAATAGTGAAGCTCTTCCTGTAAAGCCCGATCCATCGTTATTCAATGCTGTAAAGATTGATCAATTGCAAAATAAGGTCTTTAACTGGGGTGAATCGATTCCCGGAATAAGCACAGCCAATTATAACCGTATCGGTAGTGTTTATGGACTTTCTGATCAAGATAAAGTTCTCATCAAAGTATTAATTACTCCGAGTCCAAGTCTCAAAATCTATCAGGTGGCGACAGGTACAAATAGTGGCCTGAAAGAGATAGCTAACTTAACTGTTGGTTTTGGTAATATGGATTATAACAGAGATGATACCAATAACAGGCCGACATCTAACTTGCTTCAGTTTGTAAAAGGGTATCAGAATTCTTTTCATGATGATAAGTGGATACGCATTAGTTTAACCGAAGATCCAACAATAGCTCCATCTGGTCAAGAAAGATCCGGGCAGGTAAGTTTTAATAAATCAGACTTCACTGGTTGTCAGACTGTAGACCAAGTCGTTGATGAAAGTATTGCGCTTGCTTTGGTTGCTAATGGTGCTAGTGATGCCGATTGTTTTAATTTCGTATTTTCTGACAGCAATCTTTATATCCAACAAAATGATAAAACGGTTTTGGTCTATACTATCACCAGCTGGTTTCAGCCCATACTATGGGGAGATCGATCGGTTGAATATAATAGAACATCCTTCAAATTGAGCCCAATGCCTGTTACGCCTGATACTATTGATGAGTTGAAAGAAATCTTGGCAGAGGTTGTTGATAAAAATGTTCTCGTTAACAAAGAGTTTTTGTATTTACCAACGGTAGTAGCCAGTTCCGTAAATGATCCCATTACCGGGGGCGGAGAGCAACCATATTGGCGACGAGATAAGGTGCGCTTTGATTTTGATGAAAGAGAAGACACTTTGACCGTTTATAAGGTTAAGGAAGAAATGGATCCGACTAATAAAGAGTTGGCTATCCTTAAGTTCCCGATTGTTGATCGCTTTGACTTGACTAATACCGATGCTAGAGGTGAGAAGCTGGATGGATGGAAAAAAAGCTATAAAAATGATTGGCAAGATCGCCGTTATCTTAAGATAGATTTTTCCAGAAATCAAATCCTCAACTATGAAGATACTATTTTAGCTAGCTCCAAATCATTGGGTTACTATGTGGGTGGTATGAGTGAAGTCATTAAAGAGCCTTTAGCTAAAGATCAGAATAACGAATTTTTCTTCGTCGATCAGGGAACGGGCTTCATGAGTTTCCTGACTAGGGAAACTTTGACTGTTAACAATCGATATAGGATGGAAGGTCAGCCTCTAACGATTCGTATTCGTCATGGTTTTCGGCTAGCAGATGGGTCAGCAAGCTATGTGCCTAAGGAAGTAGACGACTATGACTATAATACCTTTGGCATCTTTAGGACTTATAAATATACCCAAGATCCTTTTCATCAAGATAAGATGAATAACTACAAAGCGTATGCCAATAATTTTAATATCAATCATAATAAGCATATTGTTTACCATCTGAATGAGGGTTTTCCTGAGAAATTCAAACCAGTAGCATTGGAAGTAGTAAAAGCATGGAACAAGGCTTTTGAAAAAGCTACAGGACGTCCAGATGTTATGAAACTGAATACCGCAGATGAGAAGAAAATTGGCGATCATCGATATAATCTGATTGTCCACTTTCCTTATAACATGGGTAACGGTTTAGCAGGTTTTGGTCCATCGTTGAATAATCCAGATACAGGTGAAACGCTATCAGCTTCTTCCTTTATGTATGAAGGTGCCGTTCGATCACAGACTCTCTATGCTGAAAGACTTTTTCAGTTATATGTTGAAGGTAAAACTCCTGATGAAATTTATGAAGATAGTATTTCAGCAGAAGTTGCTGATGATGGCTCCGTCAATATCAAGGATTCCTTTGCGAATACTTTTGAGGAGGATGCATTCCAAAGAATTCTTCAGTCAGCTGATAGCCCTTTATTGAAACTTGAGCAGGCCTCTGTGATATTGCCAAAGCCCGCTAATCTGGTACGTGATTCCAAGTTAAAAGCAGATCTGAAAAGAGCAATGATTAGTAATCATGTAGCAATGCTCGGTGGTGAAAAAGGAAAATCGGTCTATTCCCAGGAAGGACGTCAGAAGTTAGCATTATCGGAAATGCTTGAATCTATGGGAATGAGCTTATCTGATCAAGAATGGGATATGGCTTGGCAAGGTGAATTAAGATCGAAGACGCAACATAATGATCCAGCTTTTATGGGTAGTTGTGCCTATGGAGCTGAGCAAGGTGGTACTACTTCTTATCAGGTCTTAAAAGATTATTTTAGTGATGTTGATCTTGAAAGCAAGACTTCAACTGAAATGGCCGAGCTGAAAAAATCCTTTTTGGATTACTATGCCAAGCGTTATTATTTCGATGTTTTACTTCATGAAATGGGTCATAACCTGGGCCTATATCATAACTTTAAGGGGTCTACAGATAAGCCTAACTACCCGGCTCGATATCATGAGTTGATGGCTACTGGTAAAGTAGAAGATCAAAGAAAAGCTAGAAGTCTGCGAAGTTCAAGTGTTATGGACTACAATAAAACTTTTGAAGGTCAGTTCTATCAAGTTCAGATGGCAGATGGTACTCAGCAGAGTTTTTCCGGTCCTTGGGATGAAGCTGCTATCATGTATACCTATGGTGATAAGCTTCAGATATTGCCCAATGATAGCGTTGCAGATGAAACAGTAATTAATAGCAGTCGTTATACGGCGACTATGACAAGATCTGAGTATAAAGCTAGAATCAAAGACTTGGTAGAGCAGGGTGAGACTGAGAATGTTGTTGAAAAGGTTCAACAGCAGCTAGGTATCAGACCATATGAGTATTGTACCAATGGAGATCAAGGAAGTGATGCTCTGTGTAATACTTTTGACTCTGGGTCTAGTCCAGGGGAACTAGTCAGTGAGGCTATTGCATCCTATGAGCAGGGTTACTTACTGAGTTACGCATGGGGTAGTTTAAATTACGATCCATATAGCAGCCGAAGAATTGAGCGCACTATTTACTTAACCCGAAAAGTGATGGAAGACTTTTCTTGGGGTGATGAGATTCTAAGTAACTACGGGCCACAGTATAAGGATCTGGTTGAAGACATACTTGGTGCCAGTATGGATGAGCTGAGGACAGCCGCAGATCAGTCTTTTGATTTCTATAAGAGAGTTCTCTTAACACCTGATTATGGACGTAATCAGTTTTTGACTCTTAATCTCAATACTGGAGATGTTAAGTCTGAATATCTGGTGATCCCGCGTGGGGTTGGTAAAAAGCAATATGCTTCATACACAATAGAACAAGGTAAGCTCCAGTCTTATACACAGTACGGTATTCTCTTCGAAAAAATTATGGCAGTGAATGCGATGCTTATTAGGGGCACAAGTGGCCGGAATATTCTGGATGTTTCTACCGGTAATGGCACAAGCTTTTTCAGTAGTAGCAACTACCGTAATCAGGTCGTTGCCTTATTAAATGACTTGTTTTCGGAAAACGTAATCACTGAACCGATGCCATTCAGCAAGGTGGGGACAGATTATGTCTACGGTCAAGATGGTGATGTTCAGATTCGTGCCTTATTGAACTTGCATCCACTGATAGGAGCCTATGGCAAAGCCTTAGCAGCTATATATATCGATGGGCAGGGAGAAGATACTTTTGAAAATTTAACCTTCTTTAGAACAACGGGAGACAAGGACTTTGGGCTGTTTCGGAACGATGATTCGATCGTGTTTCCAGACCCCGATATCGCAGGAAAAGAGTGGGAGATTATTCTGCCAAAAGATGGACAGAGTTTAGTTAAGGGTATGGCTAATATGGCAAAAAGATACTCTGATAATGAGGCTGAGTCCCAGCAGTCTATTGACGACATCAGTCAGATGCTTCAGGGATCTTTAACAGGGGCTAGTCTTACTGTTGAGATGATTGACGAGGCAGTATCTGCACTTGATCANTTGGGTCAGTCTGATGATCAGGANCGTGCCATTCNGGAGNTGAAAGTGCTCANGCAGGGGCTTGAACAGCAAAAAGCCACAGTTGAATCTGATTTGTTCGATTCAAGTTTCTCTACNGCCTATGCAGGAATACTGACTTTTTTCACTAACGAGAACTTAAGTAGTAATGCGCAACTGGCACCATCAATGAATCAATTTCTGTTGCTGGCGAACAAGGCAATCACGGTTGGCTCTCAGACTAAAGACTTGAAAGCTTTCCTCCAGCAGCTTAAGCCTCTCTTGACAATGTGGCGTTCTATCATGGAGATGGATGCATTTACTGAAGCCATGGTTGATGATGCCGAATTACCCGCTGCCTGGAGTCAGCTGATCGTCTATCTTGAAAAGCTCACAATGATCTACAGTGATGAAGCCCTTACTAAAGAGCTCGTTGCAGAGGTCTCTGAGTCTCTTGAGAAATTAGCGCTGTCGCCGGAAGACAAGGNCTTATTGAATGCGNCCCTAACTTCTTTGGCGGAATCATTANNAGCTGGAAATCAGGACAAGGACTCCCTCGAACTTGCTGCGGCTCCCATTGCTAAAGCGTTGGCTATATCTTTATTGGGAGAGAGTTGGGTTGGTCCNGATCTTGCGAGTCGAACAGCTTTACAGAAGGCATTGGANGCCGATGATACAGTNTTAATGATGGCGGCCATTTGGGGGGTTCTNGAAGATTCTGCTAAGGTCACAACTGTTGAAAATACCCAGGTNTATGTTGATGGTTTGATTTTGCTGAGGAGTATGGTTGTATCTTCTGGTATGGCNGTAGATGCGATAGATCAGTTGAAACTTGAGGTTAACCGTAGCCGCAANACCATTATTGATTTGGTGGGCAAGATTAAGAGTTTTAGGGCACTAGGANAAACATTATCGCCGGTTGGNGAAATGTTTTAATAAATAATAATACNGCATCTCATNGAGATTTGANAAGAAGAGCCCAACGGGCTCTTCTTTTTTTTTTACTCAGAGGTCGAATCGCTGGCTTTTACTCTCCCTTGGCGATAAAGCCTTTAGACCGACCNGATAAANTTCCAATAACTCCCTCACCNATCACTTTGGCGAAAGGACCANTACCATTGCAATGACTGCANCTCTTGGGNGGNTTATCACTGTTCGCCATCGTATTTTGAACTTCACTNTTTTGTTCGCACTTTTCGCACTTCCATATGTATACAGGCATAGNTTCCTCTGATTNGAGATCATTTAGCCCTATTATTTTATCAGATTTTGAGNTNGAGTGGGGTGAGCTGNGGGGTAAGCGACAAAAGGTGACAAAAAGNCACCTTTTGANAGTAAATTTATTAAATTAGCCGAAGTAATCTTTGAGGCCAGANTGGTCTGCCTTCATTGATTTTTCGCCTTCTTTCCAGTTTGCAGGGCANACATCGCCATGCTTTTCGTGGAANCCTAGAGCGTCAACTAGTCTCAAGAATTCATCGATGTTTCGGCCTAAAGGCAGATCATTAACTGTTTGATGACGAACTTGACCTTTGGCATCAATTAAGAATGCTCCNCGGTATGCGATGCCGTCACCAGCAACGAGTACATCGTAGTCGCGGGCGATTGTTTTGTTAATGTCAGATACTAGTGGGTATTCAACACCTTGGATACCACCGTCAGTTTTATCAGTATTTAACCACGCCAAGTGTGAAAACTTGCTGTCTACAGAAACACCGATGACTTCAGTATTCTTTGCTTTGAATTCGCCCAATTTTTCCTGAAAAGCATGAAGCTCTGTAGGACAGACAAAAGTAAAGTCCAGTGGATAAAAGAATAATAGAACATTTTTTCCTTGGAATTCACTNAGAGTGATTTCCTGAAAGTCACCACCGACAACTGCGTCCGCTTTAAAATCTGGTGCCTGTTTTCCAACCAATACAGCCATTTTAGACTCCTTACTTAATTCAAAAAAGAATACCTTATTAACGTTANACCTCTTTTCAGGGAGGTGATATAAATTTTNCTGAAGTTGAATCGAAACATAATGGATCTATCATGTCAAGATTTCTCCGCTACTTATTCTTGTCCCATGTAAGGNTATTTGTAGTCGGTGANATCGAGAAAGTTTTCCTTTATGGTGCGATGAGATGTCCANCGCAGAAGGTTGAACATACTACCAGCCTTATCATTGGTGCCTGAGCCACGGCTTCCACCAAATGGTTGCTGGCCAACGACGGCNCCTGTTGGTTTATCGTTGATGTAGAAATTACCTGCNGCATGNTCCAATCTGTTCATCATNTTGTTTAATGCGACTCTGTCATTACCAAAAATTGCCCCCGTTAAGGCATACTTGGTTGAGGTGTCGCATAGCTCTAGCGTGGCCTCNAGATTGTCATCATCGTAGGGATAAACCGTAAGCACAGGNCCGAAAATTTCCTCNGTCATAGACTTGTATNNAGGNTCACTTGTTTCAATAATCGTCGGNCGGATAAAGTAGCCTTTTGAAGCGTCGTATTCGCCGCCAGCTATNACNTGAGCATTAGAAGCNGACTGAGCATGGTCAATATAGCCTGTTATTTTATCGAAAGAACGCCGNTCGATCACTGCACCTACAAAGTTGGTGAAGTCACTNACATCCCCCATCTTAAGTTCCTGGGTCGTGCTCACCAGTTGGTTTTTGATTTTGTCCCATAAACGTTTGGGAANATAAGCTCTGGAAGCNGCGGAGCATTTCTGTCCCTGATATTCAAAGGCTCCTCTGACGAGCGCTGTNGTTAACTGTGCTGGATCAGCTGAAGCATGGGCAAAAATGAAGTCTTTGCCACCGGTTTCACCAACGATTCGTGGATAGGTATTGTATTTGCCNATATTTTTTCCAACCTCAGACCAGAGGTAATTGAAAGTAGCAGTTGAGCCAGTGAAATGAATCCCAGCGAGGCCAGCGTCGTTTAGCAGAACGCTGCTAATCTCTTCTGGATCTCCTGGAAGAAAATTAATAACTCCCGGAGGCAGGCCTGCTTCTTCCAAAAGTTGCATGCAGACCCATGCGCTGTGCATTGAAGTCGGTGCAGGCTTCCAGATGACTGAGCAGCCCATCAGAGCTGGTGCTGCGGGNAGATTNGCNGCAATTGATGTAAAGTTAAATGGGGTAATAGCGTAGACGAAACCTTCGAGCCCTCGGGCCACTGAGCGGTTCCACATACCAAAACCCGATTGAGGCTGTTCACCATAAATTTTAGTTAAATAGGAAACATTGAATCTAAAGAAATCGATGAGTTCACAGGTGGCGTCGATTTCAGCCTGATGAGCGGTTTTACTCTGCCCTATCATTGTCGAAGCATTGATGATGGGGCGGTATTTTGTCGCTAATAGGTCGGCGGCTTTGAGGAAAACAGAGGCTCGATCTTCCCATGGTAAGGCAGCCCATTCTTTTCGTGCTGTTTCTGCGGCTAAAATGGCTTGCTTTGCGTCTTCAGCTCCAGCCTGATAAACCCTGGCAATCACTTTCTTGTGATCATGAGGGCTGGTCAATTCCACGGTTTTGCCTTGAAGAAGTCTCTTGCCGCCAATGACCGCAGGTATGTCGACCACCATACTTCCTTGTCTTTCGAGCTCGGCTTTCAGCGCTTTTTTTGCCGGTGAGCCTGGAGTGTATGGAGTGACCGGTTCATTAACTGGCACAGGAGGGGTTGATAACG
>PBRN01000111.1 GCA_002725955.1 Pseudobdellovibrionaceae bacterium | reverse complement strand
ACCAACAGAAACTAGACTTTCTGGATCAACCAAATCTTGAGGCGAACCTTCCGTTGTTTTAGCAACTGCTTTTTGAGCTGCAATCACATTCACAGTCAATGGCAAACGATGTCCTGCGTTGCAAAATCTAATCACTCCATTATTGAAGTCAAAGATCATTATGAAGAAAGTCATAAAGTAACGACCTTGAAAAGTATCATAAGCTAATAGATTAAGTTTATTAGCAAGGTATCCTGGCTCGGCTACAACCTTTTTTGCTTCTCCGGGGATCGAGGAAATAGTCTGACAAATTGAGTGAATCATAACAGTTAACAGTGCTGCTGCAGTTCCGTGACCCATTACATCACCTATACAAATCATTTCATAACCTTTTCCCAAGGGAAAAGACCCCCACCAATCGCCACTGCATTTTTCCGCAGATTGATAGTATGAAGAGATATCTAATTTCTCTACCTTGTGACCAACTTTCGGCAGAAAAGCTGATTGCACTAATCTCGCCATCTCAAGCTCATTTTCAAGACGAGCTTGCTCATTTTCGGCCTTCAAAACAGAAGTTATATCACGACCAATCATCAAAATGACTAAACCTCGTCGCCTCGTCAATCCTTCAAAAGGCTTCGCTTGGAACACATATGATCGAGATGGCGATACATTCAACTCTAATTGAAAATCCTCAATAATTGGTAGCTCAGCTTGATCTATCAAATCTAACTTAGATTTTAAAATTGCCCCGTTTTTAGCATCTAATAAATCACTCAAGTTATGATCGTTGAAATCATCAATATCAATACCAAATATCTCTCCAGCTTCGTAGTTACCCCAGATTATCTTAGTGTTAGTATCAATTAAACAAGCTATCTCTCCCATTCGCATGACTAGCGTTTCCATAGCCGACTTAGACTTTTCAAGGGCCAAGACAATCTCATGAGTCGCACGCATTGAATGACTTGATACCTGTTCCGCCAGTAATTTACTCTCTGTCATATAGCAACCCAAACAGCCAAATTTTATTTAATGATTTCATTCTATAGGAAATTCAACAGCTACGGGCGGGCAAAAAGGTCCGAACAACTGTCTATAAATCCGAGAATAGATAGGTATTTTCAAAACAAGATAAAATTTCAATAAATTAAATAATTTCAATTGATTAAAAGATCGCTACGCCCACTGGATTGTCATTTTAAAATCGGCATTGAGTTTCACCTGTTTCTGAACCTTCTGTCTTTATTATAAATAATGGAAAATATATTTGGTTTGAAAAATCAACGAAAAACGATTAGACAAAATTCATCAAAATACTCAATAATCTCATATATTGACCGATATAACTCTAGGTCGTATGTAAAGCAAAGAATCAGGAAAATCATGAACAATGATTACACCATTCTAATAGTCGATGATAATGCTGATGTCACCAGTCTACTTTTCGACTATTTATGTCAATGCTTAGATGTTGATATATTAGTGGCAAAATCCGGGGATGCAGCGCTCTATATCCTAGATACACAGCAAATAAACTTCATCATAACAGACTTACAGATGTCGAATGGAAATGGCCTCAAAGTAGTTGAAAAAGCAAGAGAATACAAGATTGAAGTCGTGGTTTATACGGCCTTGGCTGATGCCTATGAACAGCACATTCCAGAAGATGTTCTTGTACTGCATAAACCAACACCATTAAAGGATATATTGGCCATCATCAGCGACCATGTATATACCGATAGACCCAAGGTAGTAAACAGCAATTCTGCTTAAGAAAATTGAATTAGTTATATTTTCAAAAAGATAGAAAATCTGCCCAATAGAATATTGAGCTATAATGAATGCGAAAA
This sequence comes from Pseudobdellovibrionaceae bacterium, assembly GCA_002725955.1. Taxonomy (GTDB): domain Bacteria; phylum Bdellovibrionota_B; class Oligoflexia; order Oligoflexales; family Oligoflexaceae. The sequence goes on along the minus strand of PBRN01000111.1, from coordinate 8,786 downwards.
AATTTGTAAAGCTTCAAACCAGTTTTAATGGTGGAGTTTTAACTACATTCTTTCGTTCCTGATCGTCTTTCAAAGCGGAATTGACCAAACGAGAATCAACCTCTCCACCATAAAGTGATTTTACGGCTTCTCCGTCTTTAGAGATAATCGGACGGGGCGGAAACCAACTTGCGGCACTGCTGAAACTAGAAAGAGGCTCTCCATCATGCATTTTCTGCAAAATTTCAGCATTTCTTTCAGCTCTCAAGTCTTTTATTTGACCTAGATTGATCTTATGAACTTTTTTATCTGACATGATTACCCCCCCCTTCAGTTTATGAAGCACCAGCACCTAGTTATCGGCAATGCCATCAAAACCTTAAGAAGGGGCCTAAACGTCATTGATTGACCCCGTAATATTCATGTTAACTATCTATCATCTAAAGAAAATTATAATCTTCAGGATTTGAAGGCAAACATAAACACTACATGCGATCTAAATACCGACCTCAACTCCAAAGAGAATTGCGGTATATTTAGCAGTATCAGTCGTATTAAGAATTTTTTTTGCAAGCTTTAAAGAACCTGTATCGTACTCTAGCAAGAGAGCTATGAGAGGCACGGGGGAATAACTTACGCCGATAGCTGTTCCGCTGCCTGACACATCTGCAGTGTACGAAGAAATTCCTGCCTCACGGGTATATGAGCCCTGAATCACAGTATTAAACCGCAAATATGGTGTAAGTGAAAGCAGCTCAACCGGCGACCAAGCCATAAGTTCCAANCCGACCACAGCTCCCGTATCCTTGTAGTCAGTTCCCCCCGAAGTAGCAGTNGCATCAATCATACTGCTGGTAATACCTGCAGAAACAGGGACCAGAGGTATTGGGTCTACATGCACAGCCACCTTAGTTAATGAACCNGACAATGATATGGATGGATCACCTACCTCTAACTTATAGGATGGTGCCATCTGTAACTTACCGTTAATAAGGCTATACCCNGGCACGGCCCAACAAAATATCAATCCTGCTATCAAATATTTCACCACTTGCGACAACATGATATCTCCCTGTATTGTTTCTGATGATTTAATTATTTTATTGTAACTTGTTAATACCAAAAAGGGAAAGCTGTTATCAGNACAAAAACGACCTAAATNAGNANACTACCAGTAACAGAATATAGTCGCCCTAACTTGATTATGTTAGTAATAGCGGGCTTGATTAAATATGAAGTTAGGATCAGAGATGAAAACCCTCCACATTGACACAGAAAAAACATGGCGTGGTGGAGAAAACCAGATGAGCCTCCTAGTGGATGGATTAAGCTCTATGGGAATAAACTGCTGGATCGCTTTACGCAAAGGAAGCGCTGCCGAAAAAAAGCTCTGCCACAAGAATAAACTGCTACCTTTGTCTTTCAGTGGTCTGGGTATTTTTTATTCTATTATAGTCCTCATTATTTTCTGCCATCGCAACAGAATCGATATCATTGATGCTCATACTTCCAGAGCACATGACATCAGCCTGATCATTAAAAGTTTCTGTCCTTGGATTCGAATCGTTATCCATCGCAGAGTAGACTATGTCCCTAAAAGTAGTCAGAGAGCACAAAGAAAATATCTTAACAACAAGATCGATCGATTTATTGCCATATCACACAGTATCCGCAATATCTTAGTGGAATGGGGTGTACCAAAAACGAAAATAGATGTGGCAAGAAGTGCCGTTTGCTCAGCTAGGTTTAATNGACTNCGAAAAACTGAGTGTTTAACCAAAATCCATGANGAACTACCACAATTAAANCAAAAAAAAATNATTATATCAGTCGGTTATATGACAACTCANAAAGGTCACGATACTCTCATTAAAGCGATTAATGAAATCAAAAATACTTCAACTCCTTTTCATTGTCTTATAGCTGGCGATGGAGAACTTCGGCAAAATATCGAAAAAATGATCGATTCATACCANCTTGAAAATTACGTGACATTACTTGGAGTCCGCAATGACATTCCCGAGCTGCTCACCGCAGCAGATATCCTAAGCATGCCATCCAATTACGAAGGTTTGGGAACAACTATTCTAGATGCCCTGAATGGAGACTGCTGTGTTGTCGCATCAAGAGTTGGGGGGATCCCAGAAATGATTGAACATGGAGTCACTGGCCTACTATCCGATCCCAAAGACTTCAAAGCTCACGCCGCCAACTTAAACAAAGCACTTCANAACCCAGAATGGGCTCAAAAGTTGGCTGAAGCAGGGAGAAAAAAAATAAAACAAGATTTTTCTGTAGAAAAAATGGTTCAACAAAACCTAATGGTGTATCAAAATTGCCTAGCCGAATAGTCAACGATATANAATAAANTCAGNNGNTTATAACATTAANCTAATCAANTAGGCANACTTTCCCGAACGCCCACATAGCAGCTCAGAACAAATTGCCGTCTATTATGACTAATTTGTGAACAGGAGGTTCCTTTGGGCTTAAGAATTCGTACCAATATATCGTCTCTCAATGCCCAGCGTGAACTGGGTCAGTCGAGTAGACGCCTNAGAACNGTGTACGAAAAACTTACCAGCGGGAAACGCATAAATAAGGCTGCTGATGACCCCGGCGGTTTTGGAGTATCTCAAACACTGCGCAAGAACATACGCTCCTTAAANGNAGCAAAAAGAAATGCNAGCGATGGGATATCGATTATTCAAACAGCAGAAGGCGGATTAAATGAAACACAAGCCATGCTGGTACGCCTGCGAGAGCTAGCTATCCAAGCAGCTAGTGACACTGTAGGCATGCAAGGNCGTGACTTCATTCAGTTAGAATATGCTGCACTGAAAGATGAAATTGATCGCATTGCTAGTTCTACTGAATTCAATGGAACAAGATTACTAGTTGGTTCTCGCAATCACTCACCCAGCGATCTGGATTTAAGTGAAGACAACACCTTCCCTNTAGAAGTGCAAGTAAANAAAGACTACTTCCCAGAAGCCGATGANATCGAAAACAGGAACCCAATTAATATCATTCAACTAGATTTTGGCCAATTGGATGCATACGCCGAGGGACTTGGGATCGGCGCTTCCCAAGATGATGATGGCACTAGAGTGGACTCTCTTGAAGGAGCACAAAATAGCATCGGTCAGCTCGACCATGCGCTGCACAAAGTAAACTCTTACCGCGCTTACTTAGGTTCGGTGCAAAATAGAATGACTTCTACAATCAACAATCTCGAAGTTCANATCGAAAATTTAAATACATCCAAGAGCAGGATAGTTGATACAGATTTTGCTGCTCAAACNGCAAATCTAACTCAAGAAAACATCCTCAGACAATCCGGCGCCTCTGTCCTCAGAANCTCCAATTCATCCCCTGAAATTGTTCTTTCACTNATTGGATAATCCACACCTATAAACGCTCATCGACAGCGGTATCAAATTCAAGTATTGATAAAGATCTTGGCTATACTTGAAAAAAGGTAGCCAATTTGGCATTTTTTAATAGCTGGCATGTTTTAAGATTGATTTTAGATGGAGCAAGACTTGCATCAAGGTCGCAATAACCAAAATCGGAAGAAAAGTAACCGACCAAAACAAGCATCTCATAATGAGCCATCAAAGAAAAATAATGATGATGCAAAGCAAAGTTCTGGCAAGTCGAGAAACCGNAACAGGAANCGAAAAAGAGGCNAAAAGCCAGAAAATCAAAAAACAGAAAAGCCTTATGTTCATGTAGCTAAAAATTACGGTATTATCTTTTTCGATACTCTTGAAGAAGCCAAGAAAGCCATCGAAGAGATTAAAACTACTGCGGACAAATATGATCAATTAAATATTGTTATACGATCAGAAAGTGACATGTATGATCCGGAGCTCACACAATATGGTAAAGTCTTTGCCGGAGAAGCATGGACATTAATTCACGAACGTCGCATTGAAGATGGATGGTATAATGAACCGCGCTAAGTTAGCGTTCGTCCAAAAGTGTTGAATCGAGCTCCGAAAACTCGACATTGTCTTGCTCATATCCGTCGCCATCTGCATCGTTTTCTATTGACTCTGATTTATCACAATCATGATCACATACTTCTTGACTTCGCCTTTTAGCATCACCAAAGAAAAAGTTTTTCTCTTTCTTACGAAACTCTCTTCTATCTTGTTGGTCAACATCCTGAAAGTTTTCTCTATGACGACTTTTGAGTACCGAAAGATAATCCTCAAAATAAAAGTGGTCTTCATTTGCTTCATCAGTTGCAATATTCCTGGTCAAAGAACTACCGTTATATGCAAGATCAAAAGAATCCAAATCGTTACCAATCACGACCCGTCTGTTAGCTACTTTTCTTAGGATCAAACTCTGCTGCCCCGGGAGAGCTTGCCCTGTCCGCAATGTAATAATTCGCCCTGTTTTAAGGTCTTTAATCACAGCAACACCCAATGCCCCCGATCTGTCATCTGCAATCACCCCAATCAATGAATAAGAGCCTTCGATGTCAGTTTCAGCTTTAGCTGATAACGCCCAACAAGCAAAAGTTAATGTGACATATAGTAGGGTTTTCAAATCCAATCCTCCATGAACTTAAATAGGCCATAGAGGCATCGTCATCTCAGAATTTATCTAAACATAAATATTTACCCATCAAGCTGAAAGTCAAAAGCCTGATCACTTAATGTAATAAACAAACCAAAAAATGCGCCAAATAAGCCCTGACAATCACTAAAATTTCTGTAATAATTTGTGAGTTTAATGGTTTGAATGAAACTAAACTTGATGTCACAATCGGATATAGATTAGACAGCTCTGCTCAAGCGAAAGGAAATTAATATGAACTCTAAAAAAACATTTAGCTGGCTTGCCTGTTTGATTGTTTGGTCGTTATCCATTACTCATGTGACAGCGCAGACCAACCAACAAACGATCGAGAAAAAGCTAGTTAGTAAAAACAAGACAAATAAAAAAAAGAAAAATGAAGTCGAGACCTTACCCAGCTGGGCGGTTCCAGGATTCAGCATTGGCCTTAACCCTATCGCAGGCGGTAGTCTATCTGTTGAAGAAAGAAACAACACCAGAGTTGATGTATTGCAAATAGAACTAGGGCTAGCAGGCTCATTAAATAATGTACCAGTTGCAGCCGGAAACCCGGGTTTATTTGTAACACCTTCACTGGGCTATTCAATGGGTACATGGAATAAAATATCTCAAGCACAACTGAAATCTGAAGTAAACAGTCAGTATGAACGTCGCTGGGGAGGACTAAATTTTGTCTATCTATGGCGATTTATCAAGCAAACCCTAGGTATCAAACAGGGTGATCTGCAGTTTAACAAAGCAGTATTTGGAGACATGGAAGCTAGCAATTCCCAATCACATTTGAACAGCCAAAGCTATAACTCTGATACTGCTGTTTTAATTTTGCCTTGGCTATCGGGCCACCTGACAATGGACTTTATTAATACTACATTAGATAACTACTCCGATGCCCTGATCACTGAAAAAGATTATTGGCTGCACGTAAGGATGTTCTTTAATGTTATGGACGCTTATGTTGACGTGGGCCCAGGAAAAACAGAAGCTACTGAAGCATATAAAGCAGATTCACTTTCAATAACCCAAGCAGGTTCATCAAATTATTTCTTGATTTTATCAGGCCTTGATCTACCCGGACCATTAGAAATGAATGCTAAAGCTAAGTACTTGATAAGTACAACCAACGATAATATGGGGTACTGGGTCAACCTACCTACTCCACTATATTCTGCTGGCGAAGCATCTACTTCGGGCGGGATGCCTGACGACAGCTTCATTTTTAGCTTCTTTNTGGGTGCAAGAAATTTAATAGGTGGTATAGGNTTTGGTTTCGTCTATGACAAGACTATACTGAATCTATCCAATAGTTCAAAAAGGATTGAAGTCGAAGAAAAAGGNCTGAAAGCAACNTATAGCTTTGCTTTTTGATAAGATANNTNNNGGATAAAAAGCAAANCTATNTNTTGCTTTTTATCCAAAAATTNAATTGGAATTAAGAGGCGTGCTCAGTCAAGTATTGATTTATCGCCTCAATAATTGCATCTATATCNGAAGGCTTACGGAAAACACTAGCCGCTCCNAGNGCTTTAGCCTCATCATCGCTGACATCAGAAAATCCCGTCATCAGATAAACTAAAGGTCTATCACCTTTCGATTTTAATTCATTCANNCCTCTCAAAAGGCTTATTCCATCGCCCCCTGGCATTCTAATATCACTTAAAATAAGATGCACTGTATTCTGAGCGACGATATCTAAAGCTACAACTGCATTTTCTGCTTCTAGCACTTTGTANCCAAGACTAACAAACTCTTCTGCCAAGCATTCTCTTAAGTCTGCTTCATCATCAACGACTAAGATCGTTTTTTCATCTTTTTCGGACATAAATAACCCCGCTGCTCTTTCAGATTTCGACAGATAGACACTTAGAAGCATTCCCANAGAACTNATNAGCCNTCNGTNCAGCTTATAGAGTCGACCTCTTTATCTTATTGTTTAAGTATACCATGGAGGTTAAAATAACTGTGAATTTTTAACCGTTTTATACCTCTATCTTACTNTCAAAAAAGATTTTGCAAGCGAGGATNTTATCGGCACCAGANCATAAAGTNAAAAACACCATTGCAGNTTTTATAAATATCTAACAACTTAATACANAAANNGAACTAAGGATNATATAATGNAAATGCTACAAAAANTTTTTTTACTNATATTTTTAGTCGGTTGNGTAAAGGCAGGAGAAACCAGCACACAAAAGTCTGACATAATTGAACCAATAGTGAAAGCNGTGCCCGGAATTGCNGAGAAGGGAGCTCCTTTTGAACTGCGCCCTGGAGAAAGTAAACAATTGCCNCAAGGCTATTTTCTTTCGTTTATTAAAGTAAAANCAGACTCAAGNTGNCCAAAGGATGCTATTTGTGTATGGGCNGGCCAAGCAGTAGTTATTTTAGNNTGGCAAAAAGAAAAAAANACTCTCAACAATTTTGAAATNATCTTTTCGAAAACCGAGGCTGAAAAATCATTCATGATAGAAAAGACAAAAGTTGAAATATCAAAATTATTGCCAGAACCACCACCGAAAGATGTAAANCCNAACAATTATATTGCNACCTTTACACTGCTCTAATAANAACATGATTTATNGAANTTTTTTTATGATTATCATGATCAGAATAATAAATTAGTGGATTTCNGGNTCTGANTCTTGCCNACCAGCTAATANTNATTGATGNGATGGTNATATAATTGTGTCAACTNATGATCATTATAGANAAAANCAGNNATATTACATGATTAATTTATNNTTTTNTTCTNAGTAAATTAGNAGCCAGTNCGCATAAAGTATATCAGCTCTCCTAGNNTANATTCATAACGNCATGCNAGACAAGNACNTGAAGATAAAACATNAATTTAAANAGATCTAAATTATAATTGTGGCAATATACCNGGAATACTTTCTCGAGGGACAGAGAATAAAGTCTTCAACCGTGANACCGTTTCACGACTNAGCCAACTATATGGNGACTTATCNTTCTGATTCCGAATCATTCTCTTAAACTGAGAAGACANTGAGTCAGTAGATACNTCATNAACNATTTGTCCTCCNGAAAACTCTACCACCAACCAAAGGTTAGANCTCCAGGCAAAGCCTACNAATTCTTCAAACTTATTAGCNCAGTTATAATCCCATAGTTTATCCACCTGCTCCACAAATAGAATAATNGGACGACCGGAATTCATAACCTCNAAGGAAGGCAACAAACTATCATANGATATCTTACGTATATTCACGACATGAACATGGATATCAAAACGCCAACAGCATGCCACAGCCATAGCCCAAATNTTNCCNGGACTTCCNGAGGAACCCTTCAGCGGCATTCCTTGGCTGGATTGCCCCTTTAAGCAAGATGCAATATCTCTTANNACCCCTGAGTCNTCCTCACGNGACAAATACCANGGTTCATCAGAATATACCTTGGGCCANGCAACATAAAACTGTTCGAGAAGTCTGCGNGTCCGAGTAAACCTCTCTTTCAGCAAACATTGAACCCGATAATTANCTTTTTCATTNAAATANTGACTACGACCTTCACAACACGGAAAAAGAGACTTTTTATATACNAAATTTCCGTCAACTATTTCTAGTCCCAACAGAATACCATTAAGCATTGGATTTTCCAGAGACTGCAGAATGCAATCNCCCATCCGATTCGATGGCATTAATATAACTCTCTCTCATTAGTAAAAATATGCGCTTCCTGACCCNTCATCCGATAATCACTNCCAGAAATTTCCATAACCNTGGACATTTCCATAAGCCTTGAAAAAATNCGTTTGCCAACTCGAGTCGATANNCTTCCAAANCGATCTGGATTAAATCCATCTTCGTTACCTTCATCNAGATTTCGATTAGCTCTTAANGAAGATGTTGCTTCCTCTTNAAAACTATAATTGGTGGAAGCTAATATAATTTTTTTGTGATTGTATCGCCCCATAACCATTTGGTCCAAAATAGACAATTCCCAATCGCTATTTCTTCCTTTGCCTAATTCATCAATAACAAGAACATCAACATCAAGTAATGGCTGAATAATATTCGCATCTGTCTCATTACGCGCGTAACCTGCTCTAAGCTCACTTAAGAGCTGAAAAAAATCAACAAAGCGAACCGAGTAGCCATTAAAGGCAATTTTCAAGGCCAGAGCAGATAAAAGATAAGTCTTGCCTACTCCAACTGGCCCTCCAAGAATAAGACTTTTCGATTTTTTAATATCAA
>PBRN01000110.1 GCA_002725955.1 Pseudobdellovibrionaceae bacterium | reverse complement strand
TTGAGATCAGCCTCCTCTTTATGTGCTGCCAAATGCTCCTGACGACGAAGGTTAACCAAGTTGCCCACTTGACTTAACAACTCAATCTCACTAAAAGGTTTACCCAGAAACGCAGTAGCACCAATAGTGGCACCCAACACCCGACTTTCCTCATCGGTTTTAGCAGTTAGTAGGATTGTAGGAGTAGAAGCTAAGTGGACATCCTTGGCCATTGCCTGGATCAAATCTGGCCCAGACATTTCTGGCATCATCCAGTCGGTAACTACTAAATCTGGTAATAGCTTTCTTGCTAACTCTATAGCTTTTAAGCCATTTGCAGCTTCGGCTACTCTATAATTCCTTTTCTTCAAAGCCTGAATAATCATCTGACGCATATCTGCCAAATCATCAACCACCAAAATAAGCTCTCCTTGGTGATTATAGTTATCCGGATTACCGCCATCTAGTCCTTCAGCGGAATTTTCAACTTCTTCAGTCAAAACCCAGGATTTGATTTCAAAGTTCTCTTCTAATGCGGTTGTTTCAGCAATCTGGCTTTTTTGAATAAAATTCAATAGGCATTCTGCTAAGTCTTCAAAATCGAGTGGTTTATAGAACACCCGATCGATAGCACCGGCATTAATAGCACGTTCCATAACAGCTAAGTTAGCCTCGGCAGTCATCAAAACTTTATTAGTATCAGAATGATTATTATTTACATATTCCAGCAGATCTAAGCCATTTCCTACACCCAGGTTATAGTCTGCCAGAACACAGCGAACAGAATTCATCTTTAAGCAGGCATAGGCGTCTTCGAGATTAGTAACAAAGTTTAGCTTTTCAAAGTCCAAATCCAAAGTGCCGGTGAAAAATTCTAATAGACTTTTTTGAAATACAATATCATCTTCCACGATTAAAATGTCTAAAACAGGCTTAATCGGTTGGTTAGATTCGGAATAGGCCTCTGTATGATTCGAAACAGCTTCCTCCAACTTGGGAATAAAAACCTCTGGATCCCCGTTTTTATGCAGAAACTGATCAACTAACTGATCATTAGACCCCCTTTCCAATAAGTCAAAACTCATATCGCCCGTCATAAGGACCCGGTAAGCTTTGGGACTGACTTTCTGAACCTCTTCCATTAGATCAAGGCCATTTTTTCCAGAAAGGTTATAATCACTAATCACACAACCGACCTGATACTCCTTCAGAAACACCAAAGCTTCGTCAACATTGGACTTAGCATAAATTTCATCATCATCAAGATCAAGATTATCGAGAAGAGCATCAATGATTGTTTCACGCAGTACTCGATCATCCTCAACCAATAAAACCCTCGCAAAAGGCTTTGCCTCACCCATCAATTCGAATTCGGCCCAGAAGGTACTTCCTTCACCCATTTTGCTATCAACACCAACGTTACCAAGCATCTCTTCGGTTAGAGACTTGACTAGAGCAAGACCTAAACCAGTGCCTTCATAGGATCTGGTGGTAGAACCATCAACTTGACTGAATACCTGAAATAACTTGTCTTGATCTTCACTGGTAATACCGGCACCACTATCAGTGACCTGCAATCTGACGTTACCTTCACTAACATCTAATGCTAATTCAATCTTCCCGTGTTCAGGCGTATATTTCAGCGCATTGGAAAGGTAGTTGAAAATAATTTTTTCCATCGCATCGATTTCTCCCATCACCCAAATGGGCTGAGAAACTATATCGAGCACCTGATGATTTTGGGTTACCAAAAAATCGATATTCTTGCTTTGGCAAGCACTAGCAAAATAATCACCGCAAACCCTTATGAAATGAGTCATGTTCAAAGGAGAAAGTTGCAACTCTTTCTTGCCAGCTTCCAGCTTTTGAAAATCCAGCAACTGATTGACTAGCCTTAACAGCCTCTTAGCATTTTTTGTCGCGATTTGAATATTCTGGTCATTCTTATATTCGTTACTGGCGTTTTCCAAAGGATTTAGGATTAAGGTGAGGGGTGTACGAAGTTCATGGGATATATTTTGAAAGAAACTAGTTTTTTGGCTATCCATGTAAGCTAGCTGCTTAGCTTGCTCCTCAGCCTTATGTCGTAATTCGTCAGCCTCCTTATGGGCGAGGTCGGATTTTAGCTTAGCATCTTCAGCATTTATACGCAGCCGATCAGAATCTTCTTTACTGCGTTCTGCCTCAAAATTTTTTGCACTTAGCTCTCTGGTACGTTCGTCTACTTTTTGCTGAAGATTGTCAGCTGCTTCTTTTTGAATCTGAACATTTTCCTCCTGCAACCTTTTCATTTGCCTGGCCAAAGCTAAAGAGAGGAGAATAACGCCTAAACCTTCGCCAATCTGCAAACCGTAGTTAGTTAGAAATATACTGGGCAGAATGCCGACAACCTGGAGAGCAAAGAGAGAAGCTCCAAACATCAATGCTGTGAAAGCAAATAGGTAATAACCTGCCTCAGGACTACCACGCCTAAGCCTTACCACAGCTGAAGTAATACATATAATAACAGTCGACATAGTTGCTAGCGCAATTAATTTGATTGATATTGAATAGCTGATAAAAAAAGTAGAAATACATAGCAACGCAGACCCAGCACCGTGGATTTCAATCAACTTACTAAAGACAGGTAATCTATTACGTAGGTCTAGAAATAAATTCGTGAAACTATCAAACCCCAAAACCGCTATAAAAGCGCCCAGTAACAACACATACTCATTCCACAAGGTTCGATCAGGCCATACATACTGTTGTCCAAAGCCGCTCAAAGCTAATTGGACAAATACAAAGCCTAAAACAGATATGATATAAAAGAGATAGGCAGTATTTCTTAGGGTAATATATATGAATATATTATAGAAGATCATTACGACCATCACTCCGAAAAACATTCCCTGTACCATAATTTCTTTAGCATCTTGCTGCCAGAATGCTACCGGCTCGTGTAAAGAAATACCAAATTTGTGTGTACTAGTAGTCTTAACTCTAAATACAATTTTTTGAGAATTTCTATAATCAAGGTTCAGATCTAACAAAAAATTTCTATGGTTAATGGGCCGGACATCAAATACTTTTCTGTCCCCCAGATGTTCATCACGTATGATTTGATTGTCTTTTATAAAATAGATGTCAACGAGATCTAAGAGTGGATAATCAATTTGCAGTATAAGTTTTTGCTGGTCCTCATCGGTTTTGAGATCGATAGTATACCAATAAACAGAATTAGTAGATCCAAAGTTTGGAGTCAGCACTTTAGATGGTGTTAATAGATCTTGATATTTAGGCTTAAGAAAATCATTTAGACTGAGCTCACCCTTAGCATCTTCAAGATAATGGAGATGCTTTCCCAGCATGATATTGCTATCATCTGAGCTAACAACCAAACTCCCCGCAAAAATATTCGCAGGGAAGAATAGAAGAAAGATAAAGAATATATATTTTCTAACTATTAGCATTGACCACCATCAAATAGAGGAATGTCATCGCTATCGAGTACACACAGAATCCATATACCTGCGTTCATTGAATACATGGCAGACAACCCTAACGATAACATCAAATAGTCATTAGATAATGGGTAATTATGAGCGGGGTAGGATAAGAGTAGGTAGGACGAATTTACCTACCATAGATCATTCTGTAAAATACGATTTCAACAGTGAATATAATGTATCTTCATTGAGATAAATTATAAAGTGCGATCAATTTTTCGAATAACTACTGACAAGTAAAGGTTTCATTACTATCCCAGTATGCCTTCCAGGTTGGAAACACTTCCTTCAGCACTTGGCATTGTTCAGCGGTCAAGGTATTTACATCCTTACTAACGACCTTTATCCCTGCTTCAATCATCTTCCTTAAACGAGCTTCATCGACACCATTATAGTTTCCCAAAGCAGCCGGGATATTACTGGCCCACTGCAGACTTAGATCACCTTTTACCAAGCCTGGATTTTGCTGACCGGGAGGAGTCGAAACATCGAAAAGGCGATACATACCGTGAGCAATAATAGCACCAATTGCATGNACATCTTGATAATCAGGTTTAAAACAGGGTTGAGGTGGCCCCTGGACATTAGCAAAGAATTCACCAATAATAGTCGAGTTAAGATATTTCCGAGTCCCATCTTTAAAGTAGGGAAACGTTACATCTCTGCTTGATTCAAAGCATCGGAACCGGTTAACCAAATCAAAATGAGTGATACCCTTATTGAGGCCTGCGGCGTAGTATGCAAATAAATCGGCAAAGGCCTCATTAACTGCACTGCGNACTTCCCTCTCAGTAACAGTTCTCGANGCTGCGGNCAGACTAAAATTGATGTCATCCGAGTGCTTATGCGGCCAACTCAGAATGGGCTCATGTTCATGATGATGACCATGATCTTCCCGAAGGCTAATACTATTGAAAGTTAGTTTCTCGGGCATAGCATTAGTAAGCATAATATTAAAAACATGATGACCAGCTTCATGAGCAAGAACCCAGGAAGATTCCCAGATATTAACATTTTCCCAATAATAGTNGCCAAATTCACCTTTGGGGTAAATGGTAATCGTAGGCCCCCAAGTACCAAAGCTAGTTGAGTATGATAAGTTATCAGATCGAACTTCCACCCCTCCTGGCTTTTGCGTTTTCCGCTCCGGCATAACCATAAGATGCACCGCACCAATATCGTCTGGCGCTGAGGGTAAAGAAGCAAAGAACTGGAGGGCATTGTTGACATGGGTAGCACCGGTAATAGCGATCCCCTCAAGCGCAAGCCTTTCATATTTAGCAAGACTTCGGCAGGTCCGTAATAAGGCTCCTCGATCTTCAATAAATTCACCGCCACAACTACTATCAGCAGAACCAGAACAATTGGAAATTGTTTTAAGCCCATANGTAGTGCCATTAATATAAGGCCCGGTAAGAGAATCACGCCCATCTAGGGGACTATCACCCTCGAGTAAAAATACTCGTGATTGCTGATATTGAAAAAAAGAAGCTTTCTCTATCTTCTGACCGTCGGTGTAAGCACACTCAANATCTTCTAGGACATACTTACCGCTATTCTCAAAGCTCTGAGGGACTCCTGGCCCCTGGAAAGCATTATCTTTTTCGGGACCAGCNCCCCCTGGTTCGCAGGCTATAAGAAACATTGAGGCAACAGCCTTGGGTAGGATACGGGTAAAAATTTTCATAGGAAATCTCAGCAACAATCAACAATCAACAATCAACAATCAACAATCAACAATCAAACAGCAAAGGCATGAAGAAATAAAAAGGATAAGGTTACATAAGGGGTACTCAGTAATGAAGATTTATTCTACGGCTATCTTTAGGTCACAGGCTATAGTGGTACCACCTTCTACCTGTGGACGAAAAATCATTTTCTGACCAATTTCCAGTGGACCAAGCATAGCTTGATCAACATCGTGGGGAAAAAACAAAATCTTATTATTTTCAAAGGCTGGGTCTTCAACTCTAAGCCATCCAACTCGCTCTGGNTTATAATGGGTNACAGTNCCAGTAAACTCTAAGTTNGCNANACTAGCNCCCAGAGTNATACTCCCCGATTGATCCANGGCNTTGATAGCCTGTTCCAGTAAGATGCGTTTTTTATCATCTTCTCGNACCATAACATACAACATATGTTTGGCTCGGGTACAAGCCACATAAAANAAACTGGCCATAATNCCATTTTCNAGNGGAAGNTTATANTCACTAAGNTTCATAATNACTCCCACGGGAGTTTCCAAACCCTTGAAGCTGGAGACGGTAGAAATCTTNATTTTACCCTTAATTTCATCATTNTGAGGCATNCAGCGGTTTTTAATCTTACCTAAATCAAGCAGAGTCAATGAGCCTANTTTAGTTTGCTGAGCTAAAACTGAACCTTCGGCATAAGGCTTTCTNGCNGACAANAAAGTAACTTCATGNTTATGAAGACCTTCCTGATGAAATAANTTGTCCGTCAGTTGTTCTAGTTTTACCCTAGCATCAGCGTCATCTTTATAGGTNATAATCTGAGGGATATAACCAATACGNGCACTATGGCTTTTCAANATTTCTTTACCAGTACGAAAATGACGACTAAATCCNGCAATTTCACGAGTTGTTCGGTAATTATGGATCAACGGAAACCATGGNGCAGGNACCGGTAGCACATCCTCTGGTTCAAAGTTACTTTCACTTGAGCCAGAACCGAAAATACCCTGAGAGCGATCAAAAAATAAGTAAAAGTGGCTGTCNTCAGGNGAACGTAATGCTGATTGAATGGCTTCCCACCAGAAAGGCTGAACATCTTGNGCTTCATCGCATAGAATAACATCATAGAGAGCCGCATCGCCAGCCTCNCTAATCGCCTGCTTAAGCTTTTCTACNCCTTCAAACTGAATCCAATCTTCACGACTACCTTTATAACCAGCNGGCCGCCGNAACAGCTCTACTCCAAAAGAAGAGGCNAGTTCACTATAGGTTNGAACGGTAACCTCTTTACTNACTTGTTTCTGTAAAAAAGCATTCAGCAGAGGGTTACTNGAAAGCAATAAAACTCTCTTAGATAANGATCGAAAATATTTGGCCAGCATCACAGCTAACATGGTCTTGCCGGTTCCGGCTTCCCCTTCAATACCTAGTTTCTTNCTGCCCGCAATGGGAGTAACTAATGTATCNTGGATGGTTTCGACATCCTTCACCCTCATTTCATTNCCATCTAAATAATTGCGAAAATGCAGGCGGGTGTGGAAGTTAGATCCCTTTAGAAGATCATCCATGGCATCTGCAACATTTTCAAAATTCAGAAAACGCTCGGGCTGAGAAGNCTTAACCATATCGATCANTGACTTTTCNAGATCTTGTANTTTTTTATGTCCCAGAACGAGGGATGGATCCATTTCNGTGGTTCGGGGCAAATCAGTTTCATCTACAGTTGGAAAACAAACCCCATAAGTCATAGGAAGCTTAATCTGCTTCTTGCGCAGAAGTCTCAAAAAGCGACTTCGCCAGGTCAGAGCCTGCTGAAAAGGGTTTTTAATGGCAAATGACTTGCCATGNCGATTCACTGAATAAAACTGGCCTTTTTCAGCCTCAAATTTAATCTGACCACCTTTAACTTCGATAATCAGTAATCCCCAGCGGGGATGATAAAGAACAAAATCAATTTCATTGTCCTGAATTCCTTTTCCTATTTCCGAACTAGTCAAAGTGCAGGAATAGTAGACNCGCCAGTCTCGNGGTAACTTCTGGCACAAATTGTAGAATTGTTCTTCAGCCTGACTAGGGAATACCACACGGGTTTTACTTAAATCAGGAAACAGAATAGCCATTAGGACCTCAATGATCAGCAACAAAAGGAAACAACATCAGCAACAGTATTTGAAGTGGNACACCTCACTAGGGTCAAACGACTTCATTGTTACTATTTTCAAATAACAGGCCAACTTATCAATTATGATAATCTACTGGAATAAAACATTAAATAAGAAATNCAGCCACCAACTTTTTGTTTACCTAACAGACAGTTGTTTATTTCCTGCAAAGTTTGCAATAGATCGCCATACTTGAACTTGAAAACCTTGAAAACCTTGAAAACCTTGAAAACCTTGAAAACCTTGAAAACCTTGAAAGAGTGTCTAAATCGCNNATATGTGTGTCAAATAANTTGACACCAATGTATTTTTTAANACNCNGATATTAAATGATTTTTCGAGCGCAACGAACAGAGTCATCCATATAGCATATGGATTTGCCCGATTTTGACACAGCTAAGAACCTAATTTTTCTTATATTTTAAAATGAGNAAGTGGCCCGATCATTGCAATATTGTTGATGTAACTAAACACAATNGAAACAGATACTGATGGTGCCAAGCACTTCACTCTAGGCTAATTAATGATCGAGGAAAAACCATGCTNAACTATGACAAGCAAATGAAAAACCAGTCGAAACATCGNAAGATATCTAACCGCAGAGTTCTCGCCGAATTGATGGATGAAAATACAACGAATAGTCAAGACGGNAATACTGCAAAAGTGATCCCTCTTTTTGGCAGTGANGCAGAAAATCAGTTAGTCAACGATCTTAATNAAATGAATACTGGAAACAGCAAACAAGCNTTAAAAAAAGAGCGTATGAGACAAAAGACTCTAGCTGCCTTGTTGAAGAAAGTAAGAAAGTAAGAAAGTAAGAAAGTAAACCAAATAATCCGGGTATAGAGGTACAAGGAGAACCATCCTTGCCTACCTTTATNAGGNCTAGNAGNCCCAGTTTNTTNANATATAATCTCTAGTTTCAAGCTGAAGATCATTTCCCGNTTATGATCGNTATAAACTTTACANAAAACAAGNATCNCCCTCCCCNCCATAAAANCTATAAGTANCTATAAAGTTTNNTATTTTTTNATAAAGCCNCATCCAGAAGNCCAATNNANGNATTATATTTCTATTTAAGTNAAACCCGACCCAGTCCGAAAAGATTCTGTACAGNTTTAGGNCCAAAGAGGAAAAATGGTTTTTTCAGGGGGTTACCAAAGAATGAAAGTCTTGCTAACTTTAGGCCTCTTCAGCCTAGCTTTGGGNTGCGAAGTCTCAACNAGCTCCAGAAANCCAGGNCCAGCCACTAGTGATGGTNCAGNGNNTTCCAGCCCACCCAGCAGNAGTGATCAAGCTCCAAACNATCAAAATGAGAATATCTTAGCCTTNGGCCAGGAAATCTTTGAATCCTGCGGNTGNCACNAACCGAATGTNACAACAGANCCCNCTATNTCNAATAAGACCCGANAAAGNATNGCANCTGCAATGGCTNGNAANCACTTCGGCAACGAATTAAACACGGATGAACAAGAACAGGTGACAAGTTATATCTACNACGANCTGGGAATTTNAGCTGAAATAATNATATTCCAGCTCAATATTTTCAGACAGTATTTCCAGACAGTATTTCCAGACAATGCTTCTAAACAAAGCCTAACATAGACCTATCGATAAAATATTAATTCTTCTTTGGTATATGCCCTTGGGTGACCGTCTAGCTGATCCGGATGAGTCGGCTCTTCCTCGACNCGGTCTTCTANGTTGGCATTACCATAGACATAGCGATCAAAAATACCATCCATATTCACNTGNGTTTCTCGCTCCAAATGGGCCTTAAAATCTTCGACTAAAAAAGTCTTTCTTTGATACTTTTCATAAAAACTCCTCAGGAGTGGAATCATCCCTCCATTATCACGCAAGACATAGTCTAACTCTCGAATGAGCTGCTCTCCCTGACTATATGCTGCCCGAGTCGTATACCTGCGATAGGGAGAAAATCCACCGAGGTTCACGGCTGAGCGGTCAGGAGTCTGACTTCCAGGCCTAAACCCATCATCCTGCCAACTGGCAATGGCTTCATCTACCCATCCAGCATTCCCATTGGCAGGCATAACCCCTCTGGCGAACCAAAAATGAGTAAGTTCGTGGTTCAAGGCAGAAATAGAAGTCATGGTGGCCCCACCATATTCCATCCCACCACTACCGGCCACATAAACCACTAGCTTCTCATGGGCATACGGACCAAACTTGTCCTCAAGTAACTCCATATACTTTTTAGTTTTAGTCGTCCCCTGCGAAGCCAGATAGCTGCTGCGGGCATATACGGTGACAGGGATGGTCGCCTGCAAACCCTCGTATTCAAATACCTCTATGCGATAGCGTGATTCATCAGATAAATGAAAATAAATAGATGATGCCGTAAAGTAATCTGGGAATTTAACGGTCCAGGTAAAATCACTGGTTGCCTGAACCTGACCATTAGTGAAAATCCGATGAGCCTTGGTAACGCCCTCCACCTCCACATTAAAGCGGTACTGAATCTGGTCGTATTCCATATTAGTCGGACCATACTGCTCAAAGAATCTCCGAGAAGTTAAATCAGACATGAAGAAACCTGTCCGGACAGCATTACTGGAAAAGGTAACCTCAGAGTCTATATTATATTCCAAAATAATTTCATGAGTTCCAGCTTTGAGCGTCTTATCGATGATACGAAAGGTAGCAACCCCATCTGGATCACGTATGCTTTTGAAAAGTGCCACCGGGACAGCAATACCATCGATCATTAACTTGTTGACTTCAGGAATCAAGTCGAAGAACGGCTTGCCATCTGCCTCTTGGTCATAAACCATCTTTGCACTTGCCTGGGCCTCTCGCTGGTCGTAGTCAAACTTGTAATCAATGACAACGGTTTTGATATCGATCGGAACCACCTCTCCCTTCCGCCCAAAGGGAGGCGGGGCCTTATCAGGATAACTATGACCTAAACCATTGACGAATAGCATGACCATCATAATGAAAGCTAGCCTCATCTCAGACTCCTATCATGATTAATATATAGATAAATTATAAGTTTCATCGATTTATTTAGATACAGAGAAATCGCTGGTTGGCATAAAACCGCTTACCAATTTTAAAATTTGATTTTGCAGAAGGTCTAGATTTTTTTTAATGGCCATTTCACTGGACCATTTAAGGCACGGCTAGCTACAGCCAGCTGATATAAACCCACCCCGGGGATACCTTTGAATGTGACCTCACCTTTTTGCCAATGCAAAAATTTTTCTGGGAAGAGAAGTAATTCAGAATCAGTTTTAACTAATAACACAACTTTTTGCTTATCCAGAAGCGTGGTTGGTAACACAATATCAACTGCATTCCACAGCACTTCTCCCTCGGCCTTAACTAACCAGCTGCGATGAAAGTTACCCAGTGTCACTTGATTGTTAAAAGCATTTGGAGGCAGCTTCACCACATCGAGGCTTTCTTCTACTAACACTTGCCCCTGCCCCTTCAAAGCTGACTTAGCTAACAATAAACGACTCTGTCCTAACCCCTTTTCTTCGATAAACTCCTGCTGAGTCATTTTTGGAGGCTCAGACTTTTTACAACCAAAGCTCATCAAAGTGAGTATCAGGACAAATTTAATGGGCAAGTTCATAGTCTATTTCCCTTCAGGCTTTCCTTAGAAGAGTTTCTTCTGATGGTTTTGATTATGATAACATGGCTTTGCTAGTGATACCTTGACTTTCCACCTTTTCCATAAGATCCTGAAATATATCTATTTTTTAAAGGGATCAAGATGTCGCAACCAACTCCAGCTGTCTTATGCACCTGCTTATACCTGGTTTTCACCGGCATAGGGTACGGCCAGGAAAAAAAAGAATCAGACTCCGCCCAGGCTACAGAGAAGAAAATCGAAAGCCCGGCAGTGAATCCCTCTGAAGCCAGCGAGCCTGAAATAGATGCTGACGGTTACATCAAAGATGAAGGGGGTTATCACGATAATAGTGACCAGGTGACTATTTCACCGGGTCAGAGTGAAGATCAAACCCAACCAGCAGACTCAGCAAACAACGCTCCCCAACTAAAACCAATCGCCAAAATGAGTTGGAGTCTATTTGTCAGGCAAAAACCATTTATCACCTATCAGGAAGTACTTTGGAGTGAAACCCCACCAGAAAGCCAATGGTCGAGCCTGCCCAGAACGGGTCAATCATGGGGTCTCCTCATGACATGGCACCCGATATTTTCAGGACTTCGGTTTCATCTAGATTTCTCTATGGATCTCAACCAATTTTTCATAAGCCGAAGTACCAGTAACAATGACAGCAGCACCAACCGAATCATTCATCAAGAGCAGGCTTTTCGTATTGGTCAAGCCATCAACTATTGGCAAATGCCCATGGGAATACAAACCGTTCACTTTGCCCTGGGCACGAACAT
The DNA here is from genome assembly GCA_002725955.1 of Pseudobdellovibrionaceae bacterium. GTDB lineage: Bacteria > Bdellovibrionota_B > Oligoflexia > Oligoflexales > Oligoflexaceae. The sequence continues at coordinate 10,447 of PBRN01000110.1, read as the reverse complement.
CGAAAGTAGCAGCGTCACAATTGACGCCACCACCACATCCACCGACAAGACCACCACAACGGTCAGAGGAAAGGGACAATCTCAAGTGATCTATTTGACGGGTAAACATAGTGTCATTTGGGACCGAAATACTGGAGACGATGCTTTACAGCTTGGGCTACATATCAATGTACCACTCACATCTCTTTACGAAAATTTTTCCCGACCAGATGGCGTAGCCGTCACCCCGCAAGACCAGATCAAGGCAGCCCTAGACCACCGGGTAAGCCTATATTCTATTGAGTTGTCAGCCGGTTACTCATTCAGCATATAAGGGCGATACGAAATGAAAAGATTTCAAGGGCTAAACCACCGTATTGCTTAGGTTTAAAAATACAGCTATATATCTTGACACAATTTTAACTGACGAAAGAGGTTTCCCTGATGTTGGCATCACACAAAATCATTCTTATCACTACAGCCTTGTTTTCTATTTTTTCTACTCATCAGAGTTATGCGGACACCTCTTGTGAAATCAAGCGACCCATTATATTTGGCGGACTCGATTGGGACAGCGCTCAATTTCACAATGCCGTCGCCCGCTACATCCTTGAAAAAGGCTATTCATGTAAAACTGATGAACTGCCAGGGTCATCCATGCCGATTCTTGCTGGTATGGTCCGGGGCGATATCGACATTATGATGGAAGTATGGCCGGAGAGCACTAAAGAAGCATGGACTAAGGCACTCAAAAGTAAAAAAGTAGTTCAATTGACCCCAAACTTTGGCAATGCCACTCAGGGTTGGTTCGTACCAAGGTATCTGGTCGAAGGAGACCCCAAACGCGGCATCAAGCCCATGGCTCCCGATCTGAAACATGTGCGTGACCTGGTAAAGTATAAACTTTTATTTAAAGATCCTGAAGAACCCACCAAAGGCCGCTTTCATAACTGCATTTTGGGATGGTTCTGCGAAGTCATCAACAACAAAAAGTTGGTAGCCTACGGTTTGGATAAGCACTTTAACAACTTGAGACCAGGAACGGGCGCAGCCCTGGATGCAGCCATTACTTCTTCTTATAAAAGAGGTAAACCGTTTGTCACTTATTACTGGGCACCCACCTGGATTATGGGTACCTATGATATGATCCAACTGGAAGAACCAGCTTATAATCAGGCCGATTTTGAGGCTTTCGAAGCCGGCGACCCAAAACGAGTCACCGCTTACCCAACAGTTGATATATACAAAGGGATGCACACAAAATTTCATGACAAAGCTCCTCAGATCACTAAATTTATTAACGCCTATACAACCACGGCAAAACTCACCAGTGATGCTCTCAGCTATTTAAAGAAGAAAAGAGGCACCTCACATAAAAAGGCTGCCATTAACTTTTTAAGAACCAATCCCAAACTATGGAAACAATGGGTTTCAACAGAAGTTGCCACCAAAGTACAACAATCACTGAACAAAGAATCCCCATCGCACTAATAGCGATCAAAAGATGAGGCCACAGATCTAGGCCTCATCCAAACAATCATGGAAACACAAATGAAAGCGATCAAGGAACCGAGCAGATCAACCCCTGTGATTGCCGAAGCAGACGTCTTAATCGTAGGAAGCGGTCCTGCGGGTATTGCTGCAGCTATCAGCTCGGCCAGAGCTGGCGCAGACACCTTGTTAGTGGAACGCTTTGGTTGCTTTGGCGGTAACATGACCCACGTTGGAGTCGAAGGGATCGCCTGGTATCGTCAGGGAAAAACCGTCGATGTCGAAGGCATCGGCATTGAACTGGAAAAGCGCGCTAAAGACAGTGGCGCCAGTTCACCTGAAGTCCAATCTTCTAGCCAGGCCATTCACTCGGAACTATTTAAAGTAGTCGCCGATCAATGGCTGGAAGAAGAAGGAGTCAGAACTCTGCTACATGCCACAGCTGTTGATGTGATCATGGATGGAAATGTAATCAAAGGTATTATTATTCAGAGCAAGATGGGCCGCTCTGCTATTTTAGCCAAAAGGATTATTGACGCCTCTGGCGATGCCGACATTGCTCACTTAGCTGGAGTTCCCTATAGAAAAACCCCAAAAGAAGACATGCTTCCGGTCACAGTCATGTTCTCCTGTACAGGTGTGGAGCGGGAGCGTTTTCTCGATTTTGTCAAAAACAACCCCACTAAATATAAGGACTGGACCAAGAAGTGGCAGGTGAAAACCACTGGTAAAGAAGATGAAAGATTCAGCCCTTACCTAGAGGAACCATTTAATCAAGCGAGAAAAGATGGAGTCATACCCAAGGGATTAACGAGCATCGGCGGCACCTGGAGTACCATCAACGATCACGGGGAAGCAACTTACCTCAATATGATTCACATGGGGGGTATCGATGGGACCGACCTTTGGGATTTAACCCGCGGGGAAATCGAAGGCCGGCGACAAGCCATGCATGCAATTCATGCGTTGAAGAAATATACTCCTGGGTTTGAAACCGCTAACCTTCGTAACTTTGGGATGACCATCGGCATCCGAGATACCAGAAAAATTGAAGGGCGCTATGGCTTAACGGAACAAGACGTCTTAAATCAAGGACGCTTTGATGATGCCATTGGTATTTTCCCTGAATTCGTTGATGGCTATGGGGTACTCACCTTACCCACCACCGGCCGTTATTTCCATGTGCCTTACCGCACGATGGTACCTAAAACGATAGAAAATCTGCTGGTAGCAGGCCGCTCCATTGCGGGAGACAAAGTTTCTCACGCTGCGGTGCGTAATATGATGTGCTGCACGGTATCAGGTCAAGGAGCTGGAGTTGCGGCTGCGGTATCATTGAAAACAGGAAAAACCACCTCAGAGGTGGCTATCGCCGACATCCATCAAGAGTTGCGTCGCCAGGCGGTGCGCATCTCCTGACAAAGTACGCATATCTTTTGACTAAGAAGGCCATTGCAGCGCAAGTTGACAGAACATTTTCATGCTCGTAGCAAAAGCATCATCATTAAAATCAAATTCTGGATGATGCAAAGATGGCTGGTCCTGCCCATCCTCAGCCATACCCAACAGGAAAAAAGTCCCGGGCTTTTTTTCCAGAAAATAAGAAAAATCTTCGGCAGTCATCGGGCATTTAGTCAATTCCTTCACCGCATCATCACCCAGAGCAGACCTTGCTATCCGACGGAAATAATCGGTAGGTTCACTATGGTTCACCGTTGCAGGGTAGTGATGCTCGATGATCACCTCTCCTTGGGCACCATGAGCCGCACAAATATGTGTGACCATGTTTTCAATCGCAACGGCGACCCGATCACGAGTTTCCACCGATACCGAACGCAAGGTTCCGGTCATTTCCACTTCATCAGGAATCACATTACTAGCGATACCACCGTGGATAGTACTAATGGTCAGAGCAATGGCATCATAGGGCGCTACAAAACGCGAAGGAATACTTTGTAAAGCATCCACTACCCTAGCAGCAACCAGCACCTGATCTGTGCCTAGGTGAGGAGCTGCAGCATGAGCGCCTTTACCACGAATTTTAATTTTAATTTCAGTATTAGCCGCCATGATCGGGCCTGTCTTGACGAGAACTTCGCCTCTTTTACCCTCAGGCCAGGCATGCATTCCAAAAATCACATCCACTTGATCAAGGGCACCTTCATCAATCATCACTGCAGCACCAGCACCACCTTCTTCTGCTGGTTGGAAAATGAAGCGAATCGTACCATGTATATGTTCTTCCATTTCGGCCAGAACTTGAGCCACTCCCATCAAATTCGCCATATGGCCATCATGCCCACAAGCATGCATCTTGCCATCATGCAGCGAAGTCCATGGCCGTCCCGATTTTTCCAAAATAGGCAAAGCATCCATGTCTGCTCTCAGCGCCACTATCGGTCCTGGATGACGCCCCACCAAGTCAGCAACAATGCCATACTTAGCCACTCCTGTGCGTATCTTAAGCTGAGGAATCTTGCGCAGGCGCGCTGCAAGTAACTCACTGGTTTTCTCTTCTTGCCAGGTTAACTCCGGATGCTGATGGATTTCATGACGCAATTTTTGCACGTCAGGAATAACTGCGGCAATACGTTCATCAATTTTGGCTAATAATTGTGCGCTGACACCCATGGCAGAACCCTCTCTTAATAGGCTTTTCAGTTGGTTAGCATCACCCCGTCCTTAGATCAAGCGCACAACAGAAGCCCTTGTCTTTGGAAATTGAAAATGATATTCAATATCACACTTTGCAAAACAGAGTTAAAACAGGCACAACAAACTTAAAGCAAAANNAAAGTTAAAACCAAAGCTAAAGNNCCGNTTAAAGCATTCATCATAAACTTAACACAGGTTTAGATTATAAAAATAAGGAAAATAATATGGGATTTATACCGNTTACGAAAGCCGCCATCAGCAGCATATCGTTAATTTCCAGCATGCTNATAGCAGCTCCANGTGCAGCNGGTTCACTCGAACAAGACCGTGCGGCAATCCGCGCTCAAGCNGGTTGTTACCGGGTGAACTTTCAATACCAAGAAACNTTTGCTCAACAAGAAGGCTATGAATTAGCAGCCCCCTATCGNGCCGGCGGCCTNGAGTGGGTTCAGATCGTATCAGACGAAGAAGATAAAATTGAACTACAACACCTGTTATTNGCAGGCCCAATGATCATCAAGCACTGGCGTCAAAACTGGTCATTAAACCGACCAGATCGTTTCGACTTCCAGGGTTATAACCAATGGCTAAGAGTGCTAAACCCAGAAAATCCAGACCAGAATAGCTGGACCCAACANGTTCTGCAGGTTGATGACAGCCCTCNCTATGAATGCAGTGCTCCATGGATTCACCAAAACAATCAGTCATGGTGGGAATGTGATACCTGGGCACCATTACCNCGAAGAGAATTTTCNAAGAGAAATGATTACCAAGTGCTGAACAGAAGAAATCGCCATCAGATCACTGATTATGGCTGGGTCCATGAGCAGGACAANGCCAAATTGGTTTTAGAAGGGGATGACGTATTTCCTATCGTGAAAGAAAAAGGAGAAAACTCCTATAAAAGAGTTGAAGATTCTCGCTGTGCAAAAGCGCAACAGTATTGGCAAGAAAAGTCCTGGTTCTGGACCAACATTCACAGCCTCTGGATGGAGCTCAGAGCAGAGCGCAATGAAATTACTCTCCGCAGTCAAGTGGATGGTCAAAGGCTTTATGCTTATATGTTTGACCTAGAAAAGACCGCTACTGACAAGCGCTGGTCGGTGGAAAAAATTCGCAGTGAGGCCAAAACCATTATTGAGCGTTTCTTAATTGGCAACGATTAATCATCCTTAGAGTTTCCTGTGTAACTTTGAACTGCTATATTGCTGATACATTATTCATAGCTATATAGAATCATCGTTCACGGGAGGCTCTTTTATGAGATACATTAACAAATTCGTNTTGATCACATCCTTATGCCTTTCTGTTCCTTTATGGGGACAGTCTCAAGACCAAACTTCNTTTCCATCTCTCAGTAAACCACTTCAAGAACTCCAAGGACTAGACGGCCGTTATCAGATTGGTGACGAGTGGGGTAAAGCTCCCGTCAAGNCTGGTGACTATAAAAAAGTTCCTTCACTGGAAAAAATAGCAAAAGGCACAGCAAGACTGGGCGGTGGTACTGGATTTTATCTGGGTAAGTTTGATGGGGAACATGTCCTCGCAACCAATCATCATGTTTGTCCCAGTTCCATCCAATGCCGCTGGACATCAGCTCAGTTTCCCCTCGTTAATAAAAGATTTAGCGTCAAAACTTTCCTTGGTACCNGGAGCGATATCGATCTAGCTCTTATGACTATTAAGGTGGACCAGGCTGATGAAGATTTATTAAAAACTATGGCCAACCCNTTCGCTTTTATGCAGGAAACTTATAGAGGCCAGGAGTTAATCACAGTNGGTTTCGGTGGCGCCAACAACAGAAGCAGAAGNCTNGTGGCTAACTTTGATAGCGACTGTAAGGTATTTTCTGGCAGCAGCGAATACCGCTTCATGGCGGATCCTGATTCTTTAAACACNGGTTCGTACAAAGCCTGGTCTTTTGCTAATGGTTGTGATGTCTCTCATGGTGANTCTGGTTCGGCGATGGTAGATCGTCAGAGCGGNGAAGTCGTCGGGATTATCTGGACNGGTAAAATTCCAAAAAGCGATAAGGTTCAGGACAGTGATTACCTGGATGAACTACTGGAACAACCTAACGAAGATATCTGGACTGAATTGTCCTATGCAGTGCCTGCGGAAAAAATNGGTGAGTACTTACAGCNGCTCATCGATGATGACAGTTTNCGGGGTGAAAAAGCAGATATTGTTGAAGCGATGTTACCTTAATACTTATAGAGCAGCCCGGTTCAGGGCTGCTGCTATTCACTCTTTTTTTGTTATGANNCAGCANACATTTATGCNNNANCAGACANTTAAAAAANACTAAAATNNATAAATNAACTTAATATATAGACAAAAAAGCATTTANGCAGCTTGATCNTCCCGCTCATGTGCAGCAATNGTCAATGGCAACCAAAGTTCAAACCTAGCCCCACCCAATTCAGGATCATCGGTCACCGAAAGTGTNCCTCCATGTTCACGAACAATATCGGCACAGAGAGATAACCCAAGGCCGGTACCTTCACCTGATTCTTTGGTGGTATAAAACTGATCAAATATTTTTTCACGAATGTCTTNCGGAACNCCGTAGCCATTATCGGCGANGCTTACGGTCACTCCTGGAGTGTTATCNCGCTGAAACAAANNNGTAGTCACGGCTACCTNACCCACAAANCGGCGNTCTTCGTCTTGTTTAATCTTAGTGACTTTTTCATGCAGAGCGTCGGCAGCATTAGCTAATAGATTGGTCAGAACCTGTCCAATCTTACTACGAAAGCATGCCATCGCTGGGATATTTTCATATGATTCACGCACTTGATGAACCTTGAGTTTACCCCCGGTAATTAAAATCGCTTCCTTGATCAAATGCTGAAGATTAACATCAGCCGTTATCTGATCTTCCATCCGACTTTGCGACCGTAGTGCAACCGATAAGTCCATTAGTCTATCAGACCCAGTATTAATCCTTTGTCCAACTTCACGCAGTAAATCAATTTTTTCCTGAAATATCTGACCCACTTTCTGAGCTTCTGGATCATCGGATGCAAAGATTTCTCTTAAATCCTGTTCCAATTCGGCCAGTAAATTAGACTCGCTAGCACAACTTATAGAGATCAAAGAAATAGGATTAGAAATCTCATGCCCAATACTTGATATCATTGCTCCCAATTGCGATAATTTCTCAGCTTGAATGAGGAGGTTTTTCATGTAATGGAGCTCTTTCTTATTCGTCTGCGTCAACTGAATAAGATTCTTCACTACACTGACTAGTTCTATATCATTAAATGGTTTGCCGAGAAAGGCATCTGCACCGATTTCAGTCCCGATCACTCTACTTTCCTCGTCGCTCTTAGCAGTAAGTAATACCACCGGGATTGCAGCGAGAATCGGGTCTTGTTTCAGCTGTTGAATCAGTTCCGGCCCGCTCATTTCTGGCATCATCCAATCGGTGACGATCAGATCAGGATGATGATCTTTAGCAGCCTGAAGACCAAGCTTACCATTGGATGCCTTGAGTACAGCATAGTTTCTTTTTTGTAGGCTATTGCCAATAAGATCTCTCATATCTGTTAAATCATCGATCACCAGGATCCGGAAACCATCCCCATCAATCACTATTGATTGACATTCCTCATCCTGTCGGCTTTTGCCTTCCACATCTTCAAGTAACCAAGATTTGACAACAAAATCTTCTTCCAGTAAATATGCCTCATCACAAGCACCCTCTGCTTTTAACCTGACAAGGTCCTGCTCCGTGAGCACAGGAAACTCAACCCAGAAAATGCTGCCTTCACCCTCAGCACTATCAATTCCTACCTGACCACCCATTTCTTCTGCTAGCGATTTCACCAAGGCCAGACCTAAACCTGTGCCTTCATAAAGTCGCACCGCTGATTCATCTAATTGGCTAAAGACTTTAAATAACTTGGTTTGATCCTCAGGTGAAATACCTGCCCCAGTATCGGAAACATATAGCCTCACTGTATTATCATTCGCCGACAGGCCCAACTCAATCTCACCACCTTTGGGGGTATGTTTTAATGCATTAGATAGGTAATTAAAAGTAATCTTCTCCAGTGCATCAGTTTCTCCCATGACCATGATCGGATCACAATCTTGAGTCAAGATACTGCCGTCTTTCTTGATACTAAAACTAATATCCTTTGCGACACATGCAGAAGTAAAGTAATCACCACATACCAGGGTGAGAAGATTGATATCTAGTGGTGTGATGTTCAGATCCTTTTTTCCGGATTTTAGCTTTTGAAAATCGAGTAACTGGTTGACTAATCGTAGAAGCCTACGTGAATTTTTTGTAGCCACAACAGCATCATGATCATCAGGAAGTTTCTGAAGAAGGTTTTCTAATGGATTCAAAATTAGAGTCAGAGGCGTCCTTAGCTCATGAGATATATTTTGGAAAAATGTGGTTTTTTGTTTATCTAATTCTTTCAGCTGTTCTGCTTGTTGTTCAGCCTTGACCATAAGCTGCTCTGCTTCTTTATGAGCCTGATCAGAATCTTCTTTCGCCAAAAAAAGCTCTTGGGTCCTTTCCTCAATTTTATGCTGAAGATTATCAGCAGCTTCTTTTTGAATCTTAATATTTTCTTCCTGTAGACTTTTTACCCGACTCGCCAAGGCTAAGGAAAGAAGAATCACCTCGAGTGCCGATCCAATTTGCATACCATACTTGGTAATGAAATTACTGGGCAACACACCAATAGCGCCAAAGACATAAAAAACAACTCCCATAAAGAAAAGAGTCAAGGCAATGAGATAGTAGTTTGCTTCTCTGCTTCCCATTTTAGCTCTTAAAAATGCAGAAAAGATAGCCATCGGACAGCCTAGGATTGCCAGAAATATTAACGCCTTAACAGCATAGGCATAGGCAAAAAATGGACTCAAAGCACCGACTATTAGCGCCGTAATTGCATAGAATTTAAAAAACAGATCTATCCTTGGGAGGTGAGTTTTAAAATCAAGAAAGCTACGCGAAAAATTAACTATACCCCAAATCAATAAACCGAATGATACTGACAATGCATTTTCATGAACTAATGGATAGCTAGACCATAGATACTGGTAATCAAACCCGGTAATACTTAGCTGCAAGATCATATAATTAAATACATAAGCCACATAAAACAAGTACTCACGACTCTGAAGAGTCATATAGATAAATAAGTTGTAGATAATCATCACAAACATAATGCCGAAATAAAATCCATGCACCACAGTTTCTTTCGCATCATCTTGCCAAAAAAGTTTCGCATTACGAAGAAACAGACTCACTTTGAATGATCCATTGGTCTTCACTCGCAGCACAACCTGGTAAATGTGATTCGGCTTTAAATTAAAGGGGACTAGAAAATTACGATGTTCAATCACCCGCTCATGAAACAATCGCCGATCTCCCATTTCCCATCGAGAAATCATCTGATCATTCTCAATCAGATAAAAAGTTATATGATCCAATAGTGGGTAATCCAATTCAAGGATAAGATCTGATAATACTTGCCCCTGATGGTCAAGCTTCACTGAAAACCAGTAGGCTGATTTGGTGAAACCAAAACTAGGTGTGTCACTTTTGGATTTAGTCGTTAAACCGGATTGATCATCACGAAGAAACTCATCCAATGACATCTGCCCCGTTGGATCTTCCAAATAATATAAATGCCGACCCAGGGAGATTTTTGTAGCATCAGTACCAATAACCAAATCACTAGCAAGAGCTGGCGATAACGATGATGGTAGTAATGAGAAAAGTAGTAATGATAAAAATAGTAATGCCCGCAATAGTTGAGCTTGACATGAAAGGTATAGGCCCGTCCCACCCCAAAGCAGTGATAAGCTGGGTACCAAACATCGAACCCCAGGATAGTAAAAAAATTGCAATATCAGTTTTAACCGATTCATCAATACTTTCTTATTAAGAATCTAAAATTACGGTCCGGCTAGACTCGTTTAGTAAACTTTTCCATCTGTATTTTCGGTTAAAGGATTAATAAAATTGAAGAACTTCTCTTCCACCATCAAGATAAAGTGAAAGGTTACTGTCTATACGGTTGGTTGTAATCAATTTAAGATTTCGTAACGGCAGCAAAAACTCGGAGTGCCCAGACACAGCCCACCCCGGATATCCAAACCCAATGATTCAAGATGCAGTAATATGATACGCTTTGTCATAGGCTTGCATCCGCCCGGTTCAGCTGATTAGCATTGACTAAGCAGCTTCATCACCTCGTTCATGTTCGGTCATAGTCAATGGCAACCAAAGTTCAAACCTAGCCCCACCCAATTCAGGATCATCGGTCACCGAAAGTGTACCTCCATGTTCACG
>PBRN01000109.1 GCA_002725955.1 Pseudobdellovibrionaceae bacterium | reverse complement strand
TCACACTCATTAGCATCTTGGTAGCAGACAAACTTTATTTCTGCTGCATTTGCACTAAATGATGAGACGGCAAGCAAGGATGCCAACAAAATACTCTTTCTCATATTTCTCTCCAAATTGTTCTCTGAGAAAAAGGACGCTATAAACTCCTTAAAAAACATCCTGGACTACGTCAAATGAGAAGTTTATAAGGGAAGGGACATGCATATTGCAACACCAGTATTTTTGATCGGTTAAGTTTAACATTGTTAAGATTTGACTCTTCACCTCTGAAAATCTCAAGCTATGGAGCCCCTTAATATGCAAAACACAATGCAAGGACCTAAATGGGATATATTTGATGAATATAGCAGTTGTAACGACCCGTTAATCGCTTCTGATCTATCGGATATTTCAGAACATTTGCAACAAATAGAAAACTTAACAGGTGAGTTAATTTTTCAAGAGCAGCCTGTATATACAAACACAGCAATCCAGACCGCACAGCGCATTGCATCCGAAAGAAACAAGGCCAGCAGACTCATAGGCAATCTCATGACCTTCTCATCTTGTCTCACTTCGGTAAATGGTAAAGACGAGGAAGGCCAAAAGCTTCTCAATCAAGCACAACATAGATCTATCCAACTAGGNGTTTTACTCCAACCNTTAAATCTTTGGTTTATAAATATTACTGAAACGGTCAAAGAACAGTTCTTATCTAGTGAAGAGACAAAAGATGAAGGCTTCAAGATATCTCAATGGATAAAGAAAAAAGATACACAGCTTTCTAATGGAGAAGAAAAGATTCTAAAGAAGATGGAGCTAAATGGCCCTATCGCTTGGGGAAANCTATACGACACCNTATCAAGCAANGGTGCATGTCGCATTAGAATANACGGGACAATCAAAACNCTCGGCATAGCTCAATCATCTAGCTATCTCGAACATAAAGAAGATGAAGTCAGAAAAGAAGCTTGGTGTGCTATCAACCAATACTGGGAAGAACAACAGGACACCTGTTCTGCTGGCATTAATAGTATCGCNGGATGGCGTTTAGATAACTATGANACGAGATCCAAGTCTCGCAAGATTCATTACCTTGAAGAGCCTCTGCAGCTTAACTGTATCAGCAAAAATACTTTAGATGCTTTAATGGGCGCNGTCGAAGANTCACAAGAAATCGGNCAAAGAGTCTTACGACTGCAGGCAAAAGCCTTGGGNAAAACGACCCTCGACCCNTGGGATCTATTTGCACCAGCTCCTGGATCAAATAAACAACAGTCTCAATGGTCATTCGCAGATGCTATTGAGNTGATAAAACAGGCTTTCAGCAATGTATCAGCAGAAATGAGTGATTTCGTCGACATCATGGTTACAAATAGATGGATAGAAGGTAGTGANGGAAAAGGCAAAAGACCTGGAGCGTATTGCACTAAGTTTCCAAANTCTAGAAANCCNCGCGTATANATGACATANTCTGGTGGGATTAAAGANGTAATCACTCTCGCCCATGAAATTGGCCATGCCTTCCATAATTGGGTCATGCGCGACCTCTCAATCACAAAATCATCTTATCCGATGACCCTGGCAGAAACTGCAAGTATCTTTGCTCAAACACTGGTTCTAGAAGATCTTCAAAAACAGTGCAGTGCAGATGACTTATTCTCAATTCTTTGGACAGATAGCCGGGAAGCAGAAGCCTTTCTGCTTAACATCCCAGCCAGATTTGATTTTGAAGATTCATTTTATAAGGCCAGGAAAAATGGGATTATCAGCCCTGCTGACTTGTCTAAGTTAATGGATGATGCATGGAAAAAGTGGTATGGAAATGATCTCTCTCAAATGAACAAAATATTCTGGGCTTCTAAACTACATTTTCATATTTCCGGGTTAAGCTTTTATAATTTNCCATATACATTCGGTTACCTTTTTGCACTGGGAGTTTATAGCCAAAAAGAAGTAAANCCAGATAAGTTCTATAGNAATTATGTATCCCTTCTCCGCGACACAGGCAGTATGAGCGCTGAAGATCTCGCACATAAACACCTCGACGTCGATATTACCAATAAGAATTTCTGGTTAGAAAGNATAGTAATGGTCGGTAAAAAAGTCGATAAGTTCGACCAAGCTCTCAATCATTATTNAGTACAATAAGCCAACAAACATCACNATCCGGNATTGCTGNGAGAAAGGCAGACCGGATCAACCTTTAATCTGCTGAAANAATTCACTTATTNTGCCTANATTGAAATTTCTCGTTTAATAANCAAATATNATTCGAACCTTTGTTCACCCATATACGAGGAAACAGACCGTGCACTATTAGTATNANTGCNATCTTCAGGCAAAGTCCTGCCGCTGAAACTGCAAAAATAAAATGCACCAGCCAAGATTCTCCAACTTCATCAAGATGNCNGNNCANCAACAAGCCNTTTAGATTGNACGAGNCCTTACACATAATATGAAATCTCTACGANGTTCATCTTATGNTCAATTATTTCACATTTAGAGCTAAATACAAAAAAGATCAGGAAGTGATATAANTGGAAAGTGGCTCCTCAGGACGGGCTCGAACCGCCGACAAGGTGATTAACAGTCACCTGCTCTACCAACTGAGCTACTGAGGAATACTAAGTTGGAGACTCTTGATACAATCTATCCTAGCGGATTGTCAACAGTGATTCAGGTCTTTTTTATAGTTCGGNGACAAATTATCATTAATCANTTGAACAAGTCCCTTCCATTCNTAGGGTTTTGAAATAAAATCGTCGCANCCAGNCTCAANGGCTATGTCCCTATCTTCACTGGTANTNCCCTCTGAAGCCAATATTANNGGGACTTTCNTTAACTCNCCATAATTTTTTATCATCCGGCAGAGCTGGTACCCNCTTACCCACGGTAAATTGNCATCTAANAGNATCAAGTCAAGATTNGAAAATTCAAGAGANTGAGATAANGCNAAGCCATCTTCTGCCAATATGACTCTATACCCTTCTGCTTCAAGNACCCTTCTGATATCACTTCGANTATCNCCNTCACCATCCACNTANAAAATAGTACCACGAGTTTTGGAGCNACTTTTTCGNGCTTTAAANTCCCGCAAGTCAACAACATTGGAAGCTTGATCTAGATCAACATNAGTGTCTTTATCANGCTCTTTANAATACCCTGATTTAGGTAACCCAAATAAAGATTTTGATTTCATTTTATTTTTGTCCCCCTGACTTGATAACAACCGCAGTCTGACATTATGTTATATCGTCCTACTAGCTGAATGGTTTATAGAGAAGTCTAGGAAAAATTTACCCAGAAGGCCTCCACTTGCAAAAGGCTAGAAAATGAACAAGCANTTAAATATTCAATGGAACTTCCACCTNCCACCCATCTCTGCAACCNAATGGCATACATGGTCAGGGCCTGACGCACAAGTTTACGAAGTGGATGAAATCATATTAATGGCATGTAAAAAAGGCTTGAATCGATTTCACGGATGGGACCTTTCANGTATCGAGCCCAAAGCTTTAAATCAGTGGNTACTAGCTGCCAGCATNTACAAGCGNGGNGTAATGACAAGGNTAGANCACCANCCTCAAAAANCATTANACATNAGCGGAGCATACAATATCCATTTCAGTGAGAATCAAAGCATCCCATGGAAATACCTTCCAAAAGAGTCATTTTATGTCATCGATAAGAANGTANTNGAAGCATGGCCNGAATTGAAGAAGCTGAGATACACCATAACTACTAANCTGACGGAAGCTAACAAAAACTTTGCNTCCGTGAAAATGATTGAAAATGAATGGATCAAGTTCAATAGACCATGNGACTGGGTCATTATCGGAGGAGGCATTACAGGAGATACTGCTGCTTTTGCTGCGAACCTGAATCAATGTCAATTTAAANTAGTACCAACAACTCTTTTGGCTATGGCCGATGCCTGCATTGGAGGCAAAACAGGGGTTAATGTTAAGGGCCACGGGAAAAATCAAATAGGCAGATTTGCTTTTCCGTCAGAAGTTTTATGCTGGTCGGGATGGCTTAAAACACTGCCAAAAAGAGAGTTNAAANCTGGGCTAGCNGAGTGCCTAAAACACGGATTGCTTGCAAACGATCCNATAATTCTCAACAATCCNAATCAGTATNAGTCNGCGGAGAATATCCAGCTAAGCTGGTTAAAACAAGTCGTTCAAGTAAANTCAAAGGTNGTCGCCCAGGACCCNGCAGAACAGGGTGTGCGNGCTACTTTAAATCTAGGACATACGCTAGCNCATGCNTTAGAAGCAATATCTCATGAACAAGATTCGAGTGAATACCTCCACCATGGNGAAGCAGTTGCGATCGGCTTACTATTTNCNTCTTACCTTAGTTACTATGTAAAGNTATGCGAATATAGCACNNANGAGAAAGTTGAAAAGNCCCTCAAATCATCAGANTGCCTGATANCACCAAANATGCTCATGGAATATACNGGNCACAAAAATCTCGAATCTGCTGAATTCTGGNATCACATCATGAAATATCTNCAGAAAGATAAAAAAAACCGAGGTTCCCACAGCCATTGGGTATTGCTCAAGGAACTCGGAGAAACTGCNACACAAAATAATTCGCCGACCATCCCTTTGGAATACTCGACNGTCCAAAGGGCATGGAACAGCTTCATCAATAAATATCNATAACTACATCGATCTCCGATACTTTCCGCCAACCTTATAAAGAAGTTCTGTAACCTCTCCTAGACTTGCAAACTGAACNGTTTCCATTAATTGTTCAAATACATTTCTATGNTCCAGAACACTTTGTGCAAGTGCATTTAACGCCTGAGTCTTTTGCTGATGATCACGNCCNTTAAAGCTTTCAAGCCTNTGCAATTGATCATCTTTCTCT
Organism: Pseudobdellovibrionaceae bacterium; assembly: GCA_002725955.1. Classification (GTDB taxonomy): domain Bacteria; phylum Bdellovibrionota_B; class Oligoflexia; order Oligoflexales; family Oligoflexaceae. The sequence continues at coordinate 8,764 of PBRN01000109.1, read as the reverse complement.
GAATAATCAGCCCTAATCAANGGAACTCCCTCAACCTTATANCCTTCCTCCAAAGACCGAGGNTTGATAAAAGTATTAACCCCNATAATAGGAAGTTCACCAGAATCTTTTAGACTTTCGTAATAGAGAGACTCCTCCTGAATCTTTCCTCTTTGGTATTGGGTTTCCATTGCTCCNAAAACACCACCTCTAGAAGAGATCCTATCAAATTCAGTTAATACGGCTTCTTCCACCATATCCGTTAAATTTTCTATATACCAAGATCCTTGGTTCACGTTCTCACATTTATTTGATCCAAGTTCTTTATTTATAATCATTTGAATCGCCATTGCCCGCCTTACACTTTCCTCAGTAGGAGTCGTGACAGCTTCNTCGTAGGCATTGGTATGCAATGAATTACAGTTGTCATATAATGCAATCAGAGCTTGGAGCGTTGTTCTAATGTCATTAAAATCCATTTCTTGCGCATGCAAGGACCTCCCCGACGTCTGAATATGGTACTTCAACTTTTGAGCTTTTTCTCCCGCCCCATAGATATCCCTCAGCGCTATCGACCAAATCCTTCGAGCAACCCGCCCAATGACAGAATATTCCGGATCCAAACCATTGCTAAAAAAGAAGGATAAATTTGAAGCAAAATCATCAATGTTCATGCCTCTTGCTAGGTAATACTCCAAATAAGTAAAACCATTTGCTAGTGTACAGGCCACTTGGGTAATCGGATTAGCGCCAGCTTCGGCTATATGATAACCAGAAATCGACACACTATAATAGTTGCTAACTTTTTTCTCTATGAAATACTCCTGCATGTCTCCCATTAATTTCAATGCAAATTCAGTGGAAAATATACATGTATTCTGAGCCTGATCTTCCTTCAGAATATCAGCTTGCACTGTACCCCTAACAACATTCAATGTCTTACCTGATATCAATTCCAATTCTTCGGGGTGAGCCTTACGACCTTCTTGCTGTTCAAATATCTCTATCTGCTGCCTAATTGCTGTATTAAAGAACATAGCTAAAATTATTGGCGCCGGTCCATTGATCGTCATACTAACGGAAGTACTCGGAGAGCATAGATCGAAACCTTTAAACAAAAGATCCATATCATCAACAGTAGCAATGGAAACGCCTGATTCACCAACCTTTCCATATATATCTGGTCTATTATGAGGATCCGACCCATATAAAGTCACACTATCAAATGCAGTACTCAACCTTTTGGCATCATCATTCTTAGATAAAAAGTGGAATCTCTTATTAGTCCGAGCAGGTCCACCCTCTCCGGCAAATTGCCTCTTTGGGTCTTCGCCCGTCCTTCTAAAGTGAAATATACCACCTGCAAAGGGAAAGTAGCCCGGTAGATTTTCCTTCAGTCTATATCTTAAAATTTCAGACTTACTTTCTATTTTTGGAACTGCAACCTTTGGGATACTTAAATGGCTAATGGACTCATGCGTGGAATCTATTTTGATGTCTTTACCACGAACCTTGTATACAAACTCATCGGCATTGTACCTAGACTTTAGATCTGTCCATTCTTCGATCTTCGCCAAACTATTTTTATCAATGCTCCCCTTTTTTTCCTCCAGAAGTTCATCAATCANTGTNGTCATGTCACCCTTATTCTTAGGGATCATTACTTTTACTTTTTCCAAGGCCTCAAAGTCNGCAACATTATTGCACTCTTTTTCAATCATCCGATGATAAGCCCGAACAGCCGATGAAATCTCAGATAAATAGTTAACNCTGTCTCCTGGAATCAAAGCTGAGCGGTGGGAAGAAATTTTANTAAATATTCTATTGGNTGCGGGAACAAANGANTCTTCCGAGACCAATTCGTTTAATTTATGACACAGACACTGATATANTCCATTCACACCATCATCTTCAAAGCGACTGGCAATNGTTCCAAAGAGAGGAAAATGTTCCTCGCCCTCTCTAACACCCTTGAACCTAGACCTCCTAATTTGAGCCTTAACATCTCTTANGGCGTCTGGAGCCTGCCTGCGTTCAAACTTGTTAATCACAACAATATCAGCAAAATCAAGCATATCAATCTTCTCTAATTGCGAAGATGCTCCATATTCACTCGTCATGACNTACATAGANATATCTGAAACATTCAGAATACCNGCNTCNCCTTGACCGATNCCNCTAGTCTCAACAATTAGAAAATCAAAATCCTCACAACTTAAAACTTTGACAGCTTCAGAAATAACATCAGANAGCTCNGANCCCGAACCNCTAGTNGCAAAACTTCTAATGAANATTCTAGGNTCNGATGCTGTATTCATNCGAATGCGATCACCTAATAAAGCACCACCNGTTTTTTTCTTCGAAGGGTCAACACAAAGAACACCAATNCGNACCTTNTCCATATCTANCANAAACCTNGCTAGAATTTCNTCTGTNAGNGANGATTTGCCAGCCCCNCCTGTTCCCGTAATACCNATAACAGGAATAGNTTTTTTATTCTGAGNNAGACCAGAAACATCNAGCTTACCNCTTTCTAGAAGGGTTAAAGCTCGNCCCAAACNGAAATCATAGTCCTTTCTGTTTCCCCANGNATCATAGGAAAAATCNGCTAGCGAAAGCATATGACCTATAATTCCNTTTAGAGTTAACTTTTGACCNTCTTCTGGGGAATATATTTTNGTAATNCCATAGGNNTCTAATTCTGCAATTTCTTTAGGTACGATCACACCGCCGCCACCTGCGAAAATTTTNACATCTTTCGCACCATTTTGATCAAGCAAATCACGAATATATTTAAAGAACTCGACATGTCCNCCTTGGTAAGAAGAAATGGCAACTGCTTGNACGTCTTCTTGNAGTGCNGCCTGNACAATCTCTAGACCAGATCGGTTATGTCCTAAATGGATAACCTCCGCACCGCGATCCTGNAGNAAACGNCGCATTATATTTATNCTAGCATCATGACCATCAAACAAAGCCGTNGCAGTAACAAANCGGATTTTATGNTGCGGCTTGTAGGAAATATAATCTATCGTATCTTTCATTGTCATGGCCTCTCTATTTTGACGACCTNATTTGGCGNACTGCAACTAACAGGGAATGNCCCAAGCGCCTTTGTCCNGCAGCAATAAATACGGTAACAACTGAGCCACCGAGAAATAAAACCTCAAGCCCTGCTTTCAATTTCACNTTATCAAAACCGAGATAGTTTATAGAAGCTAGCCCAGCAAGGCAAAACCTTTGAACTANCAACGAAATCANACACGCTAACCCNAGAAAGGAGAGAGACTTTAATATTTTCGGNATATTAAAGGANAGCTGATGNTTTCTTAANCCCCAAAAGAGNAGNAAGCAATTCATTGTTAGAGTTATAGAAGCCGTCCAAGCCAGTCCGACATAACCCATTCGGTCNACAAGCAAATAATTNCCAAGGCCGTTTACCAGAATAGAAAATAGNGATACTTTCATCGCCCAGCTNGTNCGATTTACNGCATAATAGAATGACGTTAANACTTTGATCAAACCATAGGCCACTACCGCACTGCCATANGCAAANAAAGCTCTGCCNGTCGCTAAGGAATCTGCTGACGAAAATGCACCNTGCTCAAAAAGAAGAGTTACGATNGATTGGCTACCNACCATCAGNACNATCATGCATGGAATCATTAGCCATAAAACTAACTCTANNCTCTGATGTATCTCAGTTGATACCTCTTTAAAATTATTATTGACTACACGTTTAACTGCTTTTGCCAAGCGAGGTAAAGCAGCAAGNCCGACAGCTACACCAAAGACACCNACTGGAAGNTGCAATAANCTAAATGCTGTATTTAGCCACGTAACAGGACCATCACCCTGACCCGTNGCAAAATTAGTATTCACAAAAAGGTTAACAGGTCCAGCTCCTGCAGCTATAGCNGCNGGTATCATAAGNCTAACAACCTCAGTAACCTCGCTAGAAAATGGCTTCCNCAACTGAGACCAAGAAAAGTGGNCCTTGATTAACTTGTATAAAGCNAAAAATTGNACTAGAAAATGCGCTGCCCCACCCAANAGTACTCCTAAGGCAAGCCCCGTAATTTCTGGCTGNGCATATACCTTGGNAAAATCATCGCTAACCATATCGCCCATTAAGCCNCTAAGAACNAGTGCGCCAAAGATAAAGCCCAAATTGAAAAGAATCGGAGAAACAGCTGTTAAAAAAAACCGACCCCTCGTATTAAGCGCCCCCATAGAGATAGCGCCAAGAATAGCCACCCCCAAATAAGGAAACAAAAGCTTAGTCAAAAAAGTGGCATTTGGAATCAAGAAATCTTCTGCTGAAGATGGTCGCATCAGAGTAAATAAACCAACTAACTCAGGAGCCCAGAAAACTCCCAGTGAAACCACCACCAATGACATAAGCGCAGACAGGTATAATGTCTGAACCAACAGCACCACTGACTTATGCTCACTCTCCACCTCAAGACTGGCAAAGACTTTAGTAAAAGCCGAACCCAAAGCTCCTTCTGCAAGCATTTCTCTCAGTAAATTAGGAATACGAAAGGCTACATAAAATGCATCCATAAAGACGGAAGCACCAAATACACCCAGAACCACTTGATCCCGGACCAACCCAGAAAGACGGCTCAGCATTGTGCCTGAAGAGTATAAAAAGCTAGATTTTGCTGCAGACAAACCAATCCCCATGTATAGATATTTACAACCAGATACTAAAAACTAGTTGGTTTACATGTAATCTGTCCAGCAGTAACATCTTAAATTATTTATATTTAAATCTAATTTACAATATCACTTATTTAAATCATGAGGGTATTTATCAGAAAATTCCTGATATTCTTTGGCTAACTCTTGAACAACCATCGAACTAGCCTCAAACTCATTAACCCGGGCTAAATGCTGTAATTTAAAAGCCAAGCTTAACATGTCAGATGCACCAACTTTCAAGCATAATATCGATAAATCGATGGTCTCTTGCTCTAGGTTTACCCAAGCTCTCTGACTCAATTTCATTTGAATAGTACCCAGCTTTTGGAACATGGACTCTGTTAGTTCGACTGAGCAATCTGAACCAGCAATTTTTTCATACATTTCTCGCAAGTCAATATCTCTGTCCGCGCCTTTAAATAGAGCACCATTTTTTAATGGGTTAGCCATTTATTCACCCCCCAAGACAAAGCTAAACTTAATTTTAACTAGTTAATCAAATATACTTGATTAACTCACAAAAAAGAAATCAAATCCTTTTCATGAAGCCAATCTGTAACCATTGAGTCGTCAAGTCAAGCCTCCTAGTCGGCTGCATCAATCTATCGACCGCCAGACCAAAACGACTATATTCAAAAATATTACCTATATTCACTCCTACCTCAGAAGTTTCAAATCCAAATTGAAAAATCGAGGTTCGGGTGAGATGACGTTCAACTGTCATACCCCAATTTGCCACACTAACTTTGGCACTTGGCAACCGACCACCACCAAAGGCATCACCGCCACGATCAAAAAGAAAATCTCCCGAAAGAGCATATTGGCCGAGTACCTGTCCTCCCCATCTGCGACTGAAACGAATACCCGCCCTACCACTTAACAGTATAGTCCTGGCAATATGAACACTAGAAACATTCTTATAAGTCTCTCTNCGAAGNATTAAATCCGACTTNTACCAAAAATTATTCCTATAGGCCTTTAAGCCAAGTTCAGCATCCCANCTTCCGTANCCGGCATTTATNGTTTCTTTATCACCCGACTGCCCCGACGAATTCANCATCCCAACACCGGCGATCAATAAAAGATTAGGNACAACTTCTATNCCCTTACTTAGCTTCAATGAAACCGGNACTCCAATATGTAANGTATTTTCTGGCCCAACTGCACTTCCATCACCTCTATATANATCNGAGGAAGCGGGAACCTGTACNTCCTGATAGACGATAAGACCAAAGTTCAACTCACCCTCAAATNACCTAACTTTGTTATCCAAGGCGTAGCATAGAACAGAATCGAAAAGAGAAACTATCAAAACAAAAGAATAAAAAAGACAANGGGAATTACTTTTNAGACACACGATACTAACTCTCTAATTCAACTTCAGCAATGGAACAACAAATAGCATAGAAAGTGCGAAAATNNNGGAACNNNTCGTTCCTNTTTTCTGCTTTTAAAAAGCAACCGCCATACCAGCAANAAAAAANCAATTTTNTAAATAAAAACANANACTTNNAANANANNAGACTNNAAAANCCATTTTAGNAAAGCTGCGCGTGACAATNTTTTAGTCATTTAACAAAGTCTTGCNAATCTTTCCTANTGNNNTTTACATCCGAATCGGCAATTTCACCAAGTTCGAAGAACCCNTATCTCGACGAAAAGCAATTCCCTCGGGTTGAGCCCAACTTTTTTCTCCTTGCAATAACTCTAATGGAAANTTNTTCCTTATCTTATTCATNAGNGCCAAAACCTGATCAAANGTATTTCTAATTGCTCCTCCACGATCATGNCCNAGCCAAAGTACAGCAACTTTACTNGGGCTCCATAAAATNAGCCAGCCCTGACCCAACTGATTTACATCCGTTGCANTCACGGANCTTATCTGCCAAGGNTCATCAATGCGNCGAACCCAAGAAACNTGGTAAGCAGTTTGTTCAGATAAAACTCTTTTTTTCTGAACNAANTGCTTTTGAAACAAAACGGTNCCTTCNCTATTTTCAATACGATCAATCATCCAAGGAGAAGCNATCATACCCTTGCTGCTAAAAGGNATAAATGAANCNGCTAATTCTAATGGNCTGGCTTTGCCTTGCCCTATGGCAAGCTGCATATCATCAAGTTCAAATTTTAAACCNAGCGTAACNAGGAAAGATCGAATAGTNCCCAANCCAAGCTTCTGAACTAACCGAGCTGTGCCATAAGGATCTTGGCNTTGCAAAGTTTTAAACAAAGAAGTTTTATTATTCAGACCAAATTGNANGCCCAAGCTATCTGTTAACTTNTAACCATTNTCGAAAGCNAAAGCATGGACAANCGGNACAAGGCTATTTCCAATNGGCCTTCTCATTTTCGTTACCCGATTAAACTTTGAAAANCTATAATCAACACCGCCCTGCATTGACAATACAGCACCACTATCTGAATCCAGAACTACAACTCCAACCTCCATAGNATTTGANTTGAATTCCCTNTTGATCCAACTTCTTAGGNTCTGATGCTGATTCAATTTCAAAGANGTGTAAACCTTATAGCCNCCTGTCTCTAAATCAATTATTTTGAACCGAGATGACAAAACTGANCTAATTGCTGACATAAAATATCCAGCTTTGCGATTCTTCCATTCCGGCTGAGAAAATACATGAACATCTTGAGTCAACAATTCCTGATAATAAGAATTAGATATATACCCACGCTGCCTCATTAGGTTGAGAACTAATCTCTGCCTCGCTATAGATTTATCATAATTTTTGTTGGGAGCTAGCCGACTAGGAGCCTTCAATAGGCCTGCGAGTAAAGCAGCCTCTGGCACAGTCAGTTTCGAAGCTGGTTTACGAAAGTAATTTCTAGACGCAACTTCTATACCCCAAGAATTATTGCCAAAAAAAGATATATTCAGCCATGCTTCCAAGAGATCATTCTTGGAATGATGTTTCTCTAAAAAAAAAGCCAGAAATACTTCTTTGATCTTGCGCAATAACGTCTTATCGGGCTTAAGGAATAAACGTCGTGCTAACTGCTGGGTAATAGTACTTGCACCCTGAGACCTGTAACCTTTTCGGAAGTTCACATAGCTAGCTCTTAAAATAGAGGTAAAACTAATTCCACCATGACCGTAAAAATTACCATCCTCAACCGCTAAAAAAGCTCCAATTACATGCTCAGGCAAAAGAGCTAGGTCTACCCACACTCTTCGCTTATCACTATAATCGCCAAATTTTTTTCCAAATTGATCATATACTACCGTGCTCTGTTCATGCTGACGAGGCTCGTACATGCGAGCCATCCTCTCCAAGTCCGAAAAAAATTGACGTGCGAGTATACTGTAAACCACTACAAGGAAAGCAGTCAGAGAAATTGATCCAACTATAAGAATACGAGCATGCATACTGACATCATATCAAAATTCACGATAATTAGAATCAACTACCTACATAAGAAAATTGACCTGTCACAATAATTCTATTCTTATTCATGCTCATAGGAAGAGGCGCAAAAGGAGAAGCATTTTGAATAGCCTCAACCACTGCTCCATCAAGAACTCTATACCCAGATGACTTTAATACCTTTATTTCAGTAACCGAGCCATTCTCATGAATAGTAAATTCCAGATGAACTATGCCACTCCACCCCTTACGAGCGGCTTCCCATGGGTAACTCCAAACTAGTTCGATACCCCTGCGAAGAGATGAAAAATAACCAATATATCTGAACTCAGTTGTATTTATATCGAAATAGCTACCAGCATTTGAGTCATTTTGATCTAGACCACCCATTTTCACATCATCCATAAAACCTAATTTGTCGGCCGATGGTATCAATTGCTGGTAACTGCTAACGGAGCTTTTGGGCTGATTTCTATTAGGCACCGTGTCCAGTCTAGTATTCTTTGAAACATCTGAGAGACTGTTCTCTTTGCGAGACGGTATGGATACTTCCTTAGCTATATGATTCTGACGACCAAAGTAGTCGGAAAGTTCTGGCTGCTCAGTTTGGGTAAGTTCTGTTTCAATAATTTTTTTGGGGGATCTATTTGGTGTTAACTTGGAGTGTGAAGAGGAGTTGTTATGAAGTTAGCTGT
>PBRN01000108.1 GCA_002725955.1 Pseudobdellovibrionaceae bacterium | reverse complement strand
TATTTATCAACCTATGCGACTACTGATGAAAGTTCTTTTCCAATCCGATCATTCAATAATCTTTCTACGGAAAAACCATTATTTTTTCGTCTATTTGTTCTAGAAGTTTGTGCGGACCCAGCCCAATTAAAATTTAAATTAGTCTATTATCCATCATGATAATGTCATCAAATACTTGACATGTAACCGATGGCTAACGATTCGGATTTTAACTTTTATATTAGATGTTTAACACTATTTTTCACGAAAGGTGGGTAGGAAGCCTCGATAGTTACTTAAGAAAAACCCGGAAACAGAGGCTCAGGCCATTAAAATCGCCACTGATATAACCCAAATAAATTAGGGGTTTATCATGATCTTAATCATTTTTATCTTAGAAATAAGCTTTATTTCATGATTATGGCGCACAAAATGCATAATATGAATTTATATCGAACGACAAAGACAGAAACAGGATTTTTGTTTCGAGGATTAGGCTATGGATATTAGATACAATAAAAATATGATTTACTTTTTTTTAGTCAACTTATTGTGGCTTACGAGTTGTCATCGAGGCGATGATAATGACCTTGGTACTTCAAGCTTATTTGCGGGATTCTCCGGCAATTCGCAAGTAACATTTAATGAAACCCTTACTTCTTATGAAGGAGCACCTGGCTGGCCAGCCCGTCCCCGAAGAACCGCTAGTTTTACTAATACAATTCATAATGAATCTTCTCTGGGAGTTGGTATCAAGTTTAACGTATTTGGTTCTGAAGCTGAAAGTACGTTAACAGCCAAATTTGGTTTTGGATACAGCTCTAATCTTTTGCTCATTAGAACTTCTAAAGATGGTCAGGAAGGAATCACTAAACCACGAGATGAAGACGGTAACATTTATCTTAATGTCGAACCTGGTACAGATTTTGTCGCTTTATGTAACTACGAAGCCGGCGTTAATACAGGACTAGGCTGGTCTAATAAAATTTCTTTTTTTGGTAACGGCCTTGGCAATGAAACCAATGTAGGATCTACTATCGATGTTGCGCAGTCTAGTTTTTTCTTTAAGGTCCGAAACGCCGATACTATTCAAGGTCTGCGAGAGAAATGCCAAGGCGACTTCAAGCGGCGAGTAAAGCCTTACGTCGTTGCAGATCTTGAAAGGATTGTTACCGCTTCCATGTTCCAGCAGGAAGCTAATGCTACAGAATTGGAAAAGGGAGTAGCCGCTACTCTTTACGGCCCCAGGATTAAAGGAGTGGCTTTAAAAGGTCAAAAATGGTCTATCTATCAGGCAGATTGGGCCCAAGAGGGTAGCAAAATGGTCATAAATCAAAGGCTGAGGCGCTGGCGTCGTAATTCTGTTGGGGTGGATCGGCCCTATAAAATAGTGATCGAAGAAGGAAAAATATTAAGTGAAGAATATCCTAAAGGTGGCATTGATGCTGTTAAGGAACTGGCACGTGAATTAGCAGTAGAAGTTTTTATTGAACATAGCCGACCCTATGAGCCAGTTAATCCGGAACCATATATGGTAAGTAGTGAGCTACCAGAGGTTCGTTCCAATGCCTATGGTCAGGTGAGCAAAGGGCGCAAATTTAGTGATGCCTCACGAATTAGGAAAGACAATAAGATTGTGAAGATTATGTTTCAGGGAACTGATGACCGTCTTTTGGGGATGGCTTATGAATACGCTGACGGCACTAGCGCTTATCGAGGATGGGGTGATGGTTCTGATATTAAAGAGTTTGTACTTGACGATGATGAGCATATCGAAGAAGTTCAGTTAACGTTAGGTCAAAAACCTCATCTTCGTATCTATAGCCTATTGATAAGGACCACGACTCAGAGAGAATTTTCTATGGGTATTGAAACAATGGATCGCCACTTTATCCAGGCCCCTGCAGGGCAGCATATTCAGGGTTTTTACGGACGAACTACTGATACCCTTGACCAGTTGGGCGGCCTATTTGGTGATTTATTTGAAACCAATATTGATGAACCATTGTAAATCGAAAAAATGAGCATCGTATTATCTCCATTATTTCTGTCCACGTGATGAACTAATACAGTCATGAAATCTGAGATGGCTCAAACTAAAAGTATATGATCTCCATGCCTCAAGAGAGGCATCAGGTTTGTTGCAAAAAGTTCTATATCTAATGGACTTTTTAGTAAAAGCCCGCCAAAAATACTCCCTGCAAAATACTTCCCAGAGCAATTGCATACAAACATTTCACGAGGATTTCTTTAGACTTATAAAAGTATCATAAAGCGACACTTGTTTTGAGCCTATTATTCGTGCTAGCGTCCGCCTTGGAACAACCATAAACAACTAGAGGGGCAGTCTTATGGAACGCACCAAAAAATGGGGCTTTAGTACGCTTTTATGCATAATTTTACCATCAATTCTTATCATGATCTCCTGTGGTGAAACCAAAAATTCCGGATTAGATTCCACCTATGATCGACTAAATCAAGCAAGAGATTTTTGGGAGGATAATGCTTATTACTGCCATGGCGAGTTTCCTGCTAAAAGGAATGATGATGGCTCTTGTGATGATGGTGATATGACTCTTTTTAATGCTCTTTTATGTGCTTCTGGAGAGCAAAGAGGTTGTGATGCTGTGCGAGATGCTCAAAGTGCTGATGGAAGGTGGTGGCGATCTCCGCGGCGAGCCAGAGGTGAAGGCCGAAGGTCCAATAACTCTTTTTCCAGAGACATGTCCATGGGTGTCTTATTGTATCTCGCTGTAACCAAAGATCGAGACGCTGCTTCACAATGGTTGCGCTGGATAGACAAGAATCGACCTTGTGTTCTAGAGAAACCCTTTGGTTTAGGTTGCCAGATTCGGGGCCCAGAACGTTTTTGCCGTAATGAAGATAACCAGGTTTGCACCTTAACACCAGGATCCTGGGCCATTATGAAAGAGGTATGGGAATACCTTGAGCTTCCTCTTCATTCCAAGATGAAGAGTCGAGCAACCCAGGTTGCCGGCAATGTCCTTGTCCAAGAAACTGAGTTAACCGATCCCGGATATGAGTTGCATTTAAAGGCAGTATCTGTTTATTTAAAGCAAAAAATGAACATTAGGCACACGCAAAGAAGAGCCATGAACAAGGTTTTAATCGAGAAACAGCCTCATAACCCATTCATGCAATATTTAAATGATGGCCCTTCAGAAGCACTCTTAAAACGAACTCTTGATAGGTGTCCCACTTCCGGAAGATACTCCAATAGATTAAGGCAGTGGTCATGGGAACGCGATACGAATGAGCAAGCCTGGAAAAATAGCATGCTGTGGGATTGCATCTTTCTAACAAATATTCTCGTTGCATTATAACAGATGAGTTCATGTTCAAAAATTAGAAACCTGAAGTCAATCTTAGCAGTTCATTAAGGTAGGGAGTCAGACGCCATCCATGTGGCGTCTCAGGCTTCCCTCTGCTGGCAACTTATCCCACTATAGAGAGAACATATGCAAACTAACACTTCTGAAATTTTCCCTTATCTAAATCGCCTCATCACAACAGGTTCACCAGGTAAATGGCGTAAGATACTTAAGGTCAACATCTTCAAATCTAGTATTAGGTAATTCATCCCAAGTAAGACTATCATTTGAGACTTCAATGTGAAATGCATTCGGAGTTCCATTGTTAGAATCAGAATTAGACCTACCACCGTTAATTTTGACACCATCAAGGTTCCCAAAGAAACTCAATATCGGTCGAATTTTCAAGTAGCTTTACTTACTCAAAAATTATTGGACCAACGACTATCGAAAATATTGAATCAGACCCATTACAAATGAAAGCAGAAGGCAAAAAGTACATAACAAGCCTTAACACAGACTTAGAATTTCTCTATTATTTTAACTTAAATCTAAGTTACACAAAGGAAAATCAATTCTGGGATATACCAAAGTATATCTTAGATTGGGAACGCAGTATTTATTCATCCTACTATTACTCTAAGAAAACACATCTATACTTATCAATCAAAATCGATTACGGCTTTTAAATTTGCTGGTCATGGATGCGCCTTCGATCATGACGGCAATCATAGCAGCTGTGCTAATCAATTCTTTTCCGCCAGCTCGATAGTCTGAACAATTAGTAAAGTGTCAAAGAACACTCTTCAGCAGAGAACTTCTCTGTCTGAGGATCTTCGTCGGGTAGTTGAGATAAATGCTCGGCTTCTGCAATTTGCCCAGCATCATCCAAAACTACGGTCAGAGTATGCTTTCCACGCCAGTCGTTGGTCTCAAAAATTTTCTGGTAGGTATTACCATTCATAGTCCATAACCGGTTTTCTGGGGTAATAGTATCTTGGTCGTAAGTAAACAAGAAGGTATCCATCATATCCAGATAACTAGCCCCAAATCCTTCGTAACCAAAACCACAGCTCATCTTTTTCATCTTATTAAGAATATTAACCTGAGGTGTATAGTAGGAAATTTCACACTGATCAGCAGCATAAGACGTGGTCACAGGTTCCTCCCCCCTTAATGCAGCAATATGTTCAACCACCACTGGCTGATTGGCACCATCGAGAACAACGGTCAACACATGTTTTCCACGCCAGTCATCCGTTATAAACTCTTTCTGATACCAGCTGCCTTTTTTAAGCCAGGTAGAATCACCAGTGGTGATAGTTCCACCTTCTTCAAAGGCAAACAAAAAATTTTGCAATGCGTCTAAGTTACTGGCGCGAATACCTTCATAACCATAACCGCAGCTTAGTTTTTCCATCCCATTCATGATATTTACTTCTGGTACATCATCGGATAACACAGCAGTTTTTTCAGTAGAAGAATCGCAGGCTATTGATAACATCAATGCTGACAAAAGGGTGGATGACAAAAGATTATGCTTCTTCATTTTAAGACTCCATTCCATCTCGGATCAAATAAAAACAACTTTAAATCTAGAAAGGAGGACTCACAGAAAAGAACGATCTGAGCTCCCCCAACAAATTCTATTCTGCAAGAGGATAGCCACTTTTATTTGCTACTAGAAAAGAAAAAGACAACGAATATAGAATGGTTAGACCTTTAAAATATAAAATAAGAGGATAAAGCCATGGTTAATCGTTAGTCACTGTGAAAAACTAATATCACTATTCTAAATTTTTATCTTGTAATTGATTGATATGATTTCCGAATAAAGGCTTTAGGAAGATGATCTGCCGTAAAAATTAGTTTAAACAGTATCTTTTTGCGGAGAAGGTTATTTTTTCTCATGAAATCGTTTTTTTATGAATTTGTAATAATCATTTTTTAACTTCTCTAAATACATTAAAAATTAAACCATCAAGAACCCGACAGATCGTAAAACCTGCGCCATCATCTAAATAGCTTTCCCCTTAAGAGACAGGGTGAAATTATTTTTCAGACTGCTTTTTAGCTTCATTGGATATTTTATCAAAAAAACTAATTAATTCCGAAATCCAGCGCTTGCGCGATTTATCTTTACTTCTATATAGTTCGTGGCGAGAGTCAGCGAAGCGAAGTAATTTGCAATTATAATGCTCTTTGCAGAACGCAGCCTGCGCCTCAGGCATCACATAAAAGTCCTGTCCTGCCTGAGCTATAATGATTGGCACCTTAATCTTCGCTATTGCCTCTTTAGTTCTAATAATGTCTTGAAATTGACCAATTGTCTTGACCCATGCACAAGAAGCACCCTGAACTCGACGCTTCTGATCGTAACCCTCTTCCACTAACAAATTTTCGACTTTATGAAACCGTGGTAATGAATTAGTACCGGAACGNTTATTGTATTTGTAAGGAACAGGTGGTGGCCGTTTCTGAAGAGGAGCAAAATTTTCTTCTCCCTGAATANAACACCANGCATTAACAAAGGGATTAGCTAACCATTTCGGAACCGGATACTTTGTATCAACAAGAGGGGAAGAAAGAAAAGCNCCTTGAAACAATCCTGAATAGCTATAAAGATGACCTAGACTTACCAGCGCCCCCATAGAGTGTCCAAGATAAAANTTGGGTANANTGGAATCAAATAGTTGCNTAGCAACGGCTTCAACGTCCTTAACATAGGAANCAAATTCCTGAACATGAGCCAGACCTGGTATAGCCGTTTCTCTGTAGGAATAACCGTGNCCACGCTGTTCAAAAATATAAACTGTATAGCCTNCTTTATGAAGATCCCAAACAGTTTCAATATATTTCGGCATCATTTCGGTAAAACCATGGACAATCAGAACATTCCCTTTAGTNTCACCAGCAGCAGNATCAGATGGGTAANCTCGATAAACTAAGTCTTTACCGTCATGACTTTTAACAAAGGCATTGGAACCTTTCTTCCAGAAAGGCACGAGAACGTTGTCAAAAAANTCTTCATATCTTTCTTCCCGATTTTCATCATNAGGCATCTCGATTTCAGCATATGCCATAGGCGTATATANAAAGGCTATAAATAGAAATCGATANATCATTACTAAAATGATTTTTCNCCCNTAAAAATTNATCTANCTTATTCATCATAACTCTATTTATCTAGAAATTAAAGCANNTTATAACAAAATAGGTTATAAGTTANNTCTGATACATNAACTTTAAACCCAGACTTGCGACTCAAGGAAGTTNCTAGATCTTTCCTTCCTCTGGGGCTAGACTTAAGTCAAATTTGAACTATTTATGAAAAACTAGGATATTGTATGAAATACTCATCTAGCCTCTGCNAAGCAGATAACGCCATTCTCATTGCGATNGATTTTCAACCCAAAGTTTTNCAGCACACCATTGAATGGGAAGATGTGAAGNGTCTAGCTATCAAAATGCTAAAGCTTGCTGATCTCTTTCAGGTTCCAACCATAGTATGTGAACAATACCCTCAAGGNCTCGGTCATACAGATTCTGATATGTTGGCAGTNTTTGAAGCGATGACATCCGACAAAGCGGTATTTCCAAAACTATCTTTTGGCTCTTGTGGTGAGAACAATTTCTTAGCTCTTCTCAGTGAAAAAGCATCAATNATAAAGAAAAATCGTAAAGATTTGCCNGAAGATGCACCTGTTGATCTCATTATTATGGGTATCGAATCTCATATCTGCGTTTTACAGACGTCTCTCGAGCTCCTGCAGGTAAAGGGTTATAGACTGGTACTGGCTGATGACTGTATCACAGGGCGCTCGATTCGACGCCACCATCTTGCTATGTCGCGTTTACAACAAGAAGGAGCCANTATCAGCAANTTCGAAAGCATTGCCTTTGAATGGACCCGCCGTAAAGACCATGCAAATTTCAAAAAAATGAGCCAACTCATTCGAGAGTAAAGTTAATATCTGATANCTGATGATTCCGGACATGNGCCATGAGTATGCTGACGACTTAACTGCAAACGAAAAGGACGCCAGCAAAACAAAAAATTCGGGCCTGATTCAGCTAAAGTGCCGTCATTTTCAAAGAGATNTCATCCCCAGAGGAACCTCCTTTTCTNATAATACAGACTGACAAAAAAGCCAGCCCAAGCACCGAACTACCAATACCTGGCATAAAAAAACAGATACAGCTAATGGCCAGCAGCCATCGCCAGACGCCGTTTACGGGACGAGTTAAGTAGCCNTGAATCCAGGCTGAAAAACNGATGGTACCGCCAATAGCCCCCAGATAGCTGATANCAATTTCATCCCAGGAAGATTCCAGCAAAATAGCGGGCACGAACACAAACATCAGGGGCATGATATAAAGCATCTTTGCATAGCGGAAAGCNATCCAGCCNGTACGCCAGGGATCTGCCTTGGCGATGGCCGCNCCAGCATAGGCCGCTACACAAACCGGGGGCGTAATATTCGAGTCCTGGCTCAACCAATAAACCACCATGTGGGCAGCCATCACCGAGATACCAAGATCACCNAATGCGGGAACGACCAACACGGCAATAATCAGATAGGAAGCCGTCACCGGAACACCCATGCCCAAAATAAGTGAGGCCAGCGCAACCAACAACAGTGTCACCACTTTTTGGGTGGCCAGATTAATATCGGTATCCCATGCCGACAGAAACCCCGGAACCCATTGATCCAGTGAGACTGACTGAGCTGAGCTCACAATTAAGTCTGAAATCTGAAGGCCGATCCCTGACAACTCCACAACACCAACAATCACGCCAATCACACCCACCGTTGCCCCAATGACAAGGGTTTGCTGCGCTCCCAGAATCATCGCCTCGGCAATAGCCTTTGGCCCCATTTTATTTTCACCAACGACCCAGGTGACTGCTACGGTGGTCAGGATTCCACAAACAGCAGCGTATCCAGGAGAATAATCCATGACCATCACAGTAATGATGACCAGAAGAGGCAGCGCAAACCATGATCCTGTTTTCAAAACCTCTCTTAACTGAGGCGTATCTTCCCGATTGAGACCTGTAACACCTGATCTTTTCGCTTCGAAATGAATCATCCCAAAGACACCGAGGAAGTATAGTAACGCAGGTCCAATAGCAATGGCCATGATTTCGGAATAGGGCCGTTCAGTGAGCTCAGCCATGATAAAACCTCCAGCCCCCATAATGGGTGGCAGAAACATGCCCCCTATGGATGCAGCGGGCTCTATGGCACCTGCTACTTCAGGTTTGAACCCAGACTTCTTCATTAAGGGGATGGTGAAGGTTCCTGTCGAAACCGTATTAGCAATGGCACTCCCTGAAATAGAGCCGAAAATAGCCGAGGCGATCACTGCAACCTTGCCGGGTCCACCAGCCCTGTGCCCCACCAAAGCCAGTGGCAAGTCGATAAAGAATTTAGATCCTCCAGATTTCTCCAAAAAAGCTCCAAAGAAAATAAACAGGATCACATAGGTGGCCAGCACATTAGCCATGATCCCAAACGTGCCAGCTGTGGAGGTGAAGACATAGGTAAAAATTTCTTTGAGCTCAAAGCCACCGTGCTGGATGAATTCTGGTAGGTGCGGCCCGAAATAGGCAAAGCCCAAAAACGCTAGGCTAATCACCAGCAGTGAGTTCCCAAGCATTCTCCTCGCAGCCTCCAGGCTAACCCCTACCCCCACCACTGAAACCCAGAAATCGGTTTCATTTTCAGCGCCGGCCCGCAGGTTGAGGGCTTCGTACTCAAAGATCCAGTAGCTAACGGCAGCACCAGACAGTATCGCCAGGAAGCCATCGACGATGGTACCTAGTTTGCTATGTTTCCCTGATACCATTGGATACTTAATGAAGATCATCAAGAAAGTGAGCAGGACATATACGCCCCGATGAAACTGCGGAGAAGATGGCCGCAGGAGAGCAGTCCAGCAATAAAACCCGACCATAGTCAGGGCAAGCAGGTTGAAGAGATAACGGGACCAGACAGGCAGATCCCGGGCGACTGCCTTATGACTCATCTAAGTTCCTTGGGGATGGTTAACCCCTTTTCTTCCCAAAACTTCACGGCTCCAGGATGAAAGGGAACCTTTATACCGACAATACCGGTATCCTTGGCCATATACTTCGCAGAAGGAATCACAGACCGCAGCTGCTTTAAAGCCTCGGGGGAGTACATGGTTTTCAGCGCATTGTAGACTTGATCGGAGCTAGCCTTCTTACTGGCTACCCATATAGTTGAGTCAGCAAAGGCCTGCAAATCTTGTTTCACACCTTCATAGGTATCGGATGGTATGGTGACTGCCTGGTAAAAAGGAAAGCTTTTAAAGAAACCTTTTTCTCGAGCTTCGGGTTCGATATCAATCAACCTTACTTTTTTACTGGCAGCAAGCTCGATAATCGCCCTAGTCGGATAACCAGACACAACCCACATAGCATCCAGGTGGCCATCTTTCATGGCAGCAGCTGCCTTGCTATAACCCAGGAATTGATGATCTATTTTCTCCCAAAGTCCAACCTGATTGAAAAAACGCTCTGCAGATGCAGCTGCCCCCGATCCGGGCCCACCAATACCAACCTTCTTGCCCACAAGATCAGAGAGTTTTTTGATCTTACTCGACTCCAACACAGCTAGCTGGGCAGCGCTGCGATAGAGAACTGAAAGAGCATAGACATTTTTATAGGTTTTGGGATCTCCCGTGAGCTTTCCCTGCCTGCCCAAAAATAAGTCGCCAGAGTGAACCACGCCGAAATGAGCCCGACCGCCATTTAGTTTGCGTAAATTTTCGGTAGATCCATTGGATCCTTGATTGCTGACCTTAGTCTTGTCCAATGACTTACTTAAGTATGAGGCCATACTATTGGAAAACAGCTGAAAGGTTCCTCCCGTAGGGCCCCCAGTAAATTTCAAAAACTCCGTTTTCGCCTCAAGAGAATGAGTAGGAATCATCAACAACAAAAACATTAGCAGATTCGATAGGTAGTATCTCAAAGTCGCCCCCTGTTTTTCACACTCAACAAGTGGCCCATTCTATGGAGAGATTCGCTTTCCGACAATAAAAAAGCGCCCCGGCCCGTATCAACTGAAAGAAAAAAAGCCAGAACCATTCGGCCATCTTGTCTGTGCCAAAACTGATATTTCTCACCGCCCCGTGGGCGTGGATGCTGAAAATCAAGTTCAAAAACCAACATGTTTTCTATTTCAAAATCAACTGCTGCCAGTAAAACCAGATTTTATGCTATAAATTTCGGCAATGGCAAAGTTCTGGATCCGCTACGCCGCCACAGATTGAATTTCGATGAATCATTCAACATCGCAATCCGGCAATTTAAACAAATAAAGCGATTAAGTATGACTAAATACGAGATCAGCATTGTAGCATTTTATCTATGCAACGAAAGGCTTCTATCATGACGCCACTGATCCCAGAGGAAGGGTACTGGCACCTTGTTGCCGAACTTCTTATTCAGCAGTAGTACCCTACGTTTTTTTTATTGCTCTACTGAATATTGCCTCTCTTACAAGAGGGATGCCATGAGTCTATATGTATTTGAACTTGATTTTGACCTGCAAAACACTCCAAAGCGTGAACAGGTCCTGTGTGCTGAATGTAAGGCTGATTTTGCGATTTAAAATCAAACCTGCAGTTGGCAGCCCATAACGAAAGACCTAATGCCTGTGATATCATATAGGTGGAGATTATCTCCTGGAAAGTTGTACCTAAACGAACATGTTAAAGAATTAATTCTGCGAGTATCATAATGCAAAAGAAATCGCTTTTATGGCCGTTAGTATTTATCCTGATTTTTTTCTCAGTAGCTTTATTTCGTCATACCCATTCACTTTTCAATACTTTTGATACTGGATTATATCTTCAACTAGCGGTCAACTACATAATCAATGGTAGCCTTGCCAGTAGTGTTACAGGAGCAAATAATTTTCTTTCCATTCACTTTCAGCCCTCTTTTCTATTGATTAGCCCTCTCTTAGCTATTTTCCCAAACCCTATCATGTCGGCTTTCATAGCCATCGGATCGATACTGATCGGCGTGATGATCTTTCATAGAGAAGCGAAAACTTCCAATGTATGGCTTGCTGTGATTACCTGTATTTTTGTCCTACACCCTTCTATTTCAGGCCGAATTTGGTATAATTTTGCACCAGATATTATGGCGATTCCTGCTCTCATTTGGTTAGCTTTCAGACTAGACAACAGAGAGCCTAAGCCTTGGATCATTTGGTTCTTAGTATTAGCTTGGAGTGGCGGTTGCAAGGAGATTTTATGGGTGGTCGGCGCTTGGGTATGCCTAATTAGGGCATGGTATGTGAGAGAAGAAAGATATATGCAACTCTTATTGTCGGTAGCTCAGGCCGCTATATTTTGCTTTCTATATTTCTTTTGGATGCCGGGTCACTCTAATGGCGTAAACTACTTCTATCAGTCGTTCTATTTTCCGAACGGATTCGAAAACTATTTAGATGCCTTTTTTATTTTATTGTCGAACCTTTTTAGTTTGAGGAGTATCAAGACAATTTCTCTCTTGATCTTTGCGACTGGATTTATTCCATTTATAAAGTTTCGCATATCTTCTCTTGGAGCCATTCCAGGGATGGCTGTGATATTATTGAGTCATTCAGGACAAATCCATCATATCGGCAATCATTATTTAATCCCGGTTTTACCATTTCTTTTAGTTGCTGGAATCCATAATGGCGATTTAGCTACTAAATTTTTTGCAAGAGTGCGACCGACAAAATGGTGGTTGATCATACCTGCGATGCTGTTAACTATATTTTATAATGGTATAGTTGACAGCTTGGCTCTGGGAATGATGAACTCAAGGACTGTGCATTTCCGAGAAGACGCTAGGCATTTTGCTCAAAACTATGTCAGCGTTGATTATCCGTTGCTCATTGACGGTGGTCTGCAGCCTCATATTCCTGAGGTACAAACCTCTATAGTCCTATTAAATTTCACTGGTAATCCGCACTTTCTGACCGCTGAGGAGATGAATGAATCCTTCTATGTTTTGACCAGCACACGTTTAAAAAATATTGAAAATTGTAGTCAGGTAAAAATCGGCAGCAACCTCGATGTCAATTTAAAATATTTCCAAAAACTATGCCTGAGAGTAAAATCTGATGCCAAAGAATTAGTACACTATGATGAAAGTGGTATTACTGGCTATTTCGTTCAGAAACGACGATAGTAGAGCTAATTTTATCCTAGGTTGTGCGATCTGTGATTTTATAATAAAGAAAATCAGCTGACTCATCGTTACGCACATCTATCTGATGCTCTTTCAAGTTGAAACGAGTAAACTGTTCTCTCTTATTCTCTTCAATGCTGTTATATACAGTTTCACTCAAAATTAAAATATTGCCTGTGGTTCCTAGAGAAGAAAGTATTGTCTTTCTCATCGACTCATAACGGCACGCTAATACGATTCCACTTCCGTAGGCATCATATTCGACCGGAGTTGAATCAGGATAGAAAGTTTCAATATGCCCGTAAGCTATTCCACACCCACAGTAGGTGTCCTCTGGATACTGAAATTCTCTGATTTTTACGTTAAAAATTTCAATAAACTCTTCTGATAGCGAGAGAGCATCAGCAAAAGGATCATTAGTGGGTGATTTATAAGGGAATCCTACTGAACATATTAATCCATCTCCCATTTCTTTAATTCTAAAAGCGTTAGAGACGACTGATCTGACATCAACATTTTCTTGATAGTCTCTAATCATTAAATTATTGCAGCTTGAAAATACATCACGAAGAAATTTATTAATTCTGCCGGCTTTGATTTGACTCGAACCGGCAACATCCAGACTTATGACACAGGCTTCCCCTCCACCCAGAGGCATGGTGGTTTCAAGATGAGCTCCATTTTTCATAGAAGTCAACTGATGTGGGTAAAAAACTTTTCGTAGTTGGTTATAGGAATGAGCGATATCTTCATAAC
>PBRN01000018.1 GCA_002725955.1 Pseudobdellovibrionaceae bacterium | reverse complement strand
GTCCCATAGTGAGTATATGTTTTTGCCAACCATTTCCATGGATGGTTTGGGTCTCTGGTGACGATTCTTGCTACAATTTGCACATATGTTGCCATCCATAGGCGACCAAATATGCCGTGCAGCCAATTTGCTTTACCCGCATCACAAATAACTAACATACCTCCTGGTTTCAGGACGCGATAAATCTCTTCAAGTCCTTTCTTTTTATCTTTGAAATCCCTGAATGAGAATAAGCATACAACCCGGTCGAATGTATTGTCTTCAACAGGGATGTTTTCTGCAATGGCTTCTATGTATTTCACTTGTGATTCTGAGTGTTTCGTCCTTGCCGCATCTACTCTTTTCTTACAGACCTTTAACATCTCAGCAGAGGGGTCAAGGCAGCTTAATTCGGTTCCACGGAGGGTTTCTGCAAAACTTCCCGGTCCGCACCCCACTTCTAACACATTCATCCCTGGTTCGATTAATTTAGCAACATGTCTTCTCATCCCGCGATCGGTTCCCAAGGTCATCAAACGATTGACTCGGTCGTAAACCGGGATGGTTGCCTCGAGTTGTTTTTCTAGTTCAGACCATGTCTGTTCATCGATACCAGATGGATCGAATCCACTGCTATTTGAACGACCTGTCATCGGACCTGCGACAAGCACTCTCTATTCAATGGTTCTCGCTTGGTGAAATCATGTATTAGTAATCATACCAAGATGGTTATGAACCTCTTCTTTGTGGGGCAGTTCAACCAAGGTGAACATCGTGACTATGATAGACGTTCTCAAGAGTATCAAAAAAGCGGAAACTACTGCTGATGAAAAATTGGAATCCTCCAAGGAAGAGGCTATACAAATCGTTGCGGATGCACGCCGTAAAGCAGCTGAAATAATTCAGAATGCAACCGATGAATCACTTACTAGCACAATCACCACTCTCAACACAGCTCGTGACAAAGCAGGTAAGGAAGCAAAAGTAGTCGAAGCAGATGGTTCAGGGGCGATAGAAGCAGTTCATGCCTCAGCCTCCAAATCACGTAATGATGCAGTTCAATTGATTATTGATTCTTTGATGCCCTGAGTTGTTTAAAATGTTCGAGACCGTTGAGATGGCACATGTTATTGCAGCAGGGTCGCGTAGCGATCTAGATGCTGCTTTGCGTGTTTGTGCTGATCTCGGTGTAGTTCATATTCAAGAACATACAGCNGAAACTGAAGGAGTNNGNATNGGAAGNCCTAANCCTNATGCAGATGNANTCACGTCANTATTNGTTANGACAAGGGCTGCAATANCTGCGCTTAANTCAGCAAATAAAAAAGGCCCTATGAGTCANAAAGANGTNCANAAAGCNCTTGNTNNTGATTTTGAAANCGATGTNGACTCCATTCTANAANTAGTNGNCNANTCNCGNGAATCAGAAGCAGAAGTTGGAAGNTTGGAGGANAAGGTNGAACTCCTCTCGATGATNGCTCCTCTGAATATGCCATTGGANCTCNTNACNGGAATCGAATCTNTCGAAGTCTANATCGCAGATTGTGCAAAGGCCAACAAAGCNAAAACAGTATTTGCTGATTTGATGGATGCAATNGAACTCCAAGTAGCAGGNNGAGTAGTCGCAGTCGCTTGCGAGCCTGGNCGTGCNGCAGAGGTCCAAATCGCTCTTGGNGAATTGGGNTCAAAAC
Source organism: Pseudobdellovibrionaceae bacterium (assembly GCA_002725955.1). GTDB lineage: Bacteria > Bdellovibrionota_B > Oligoflexia > Oligoflexales > Oligoflexaceae. The sequence continues at coordinate 7,726 of PBRN01000018.1, read as the reverse complement.
CAATCCAGATTCCGACTGGTAAAGGTAGTACTNAAGAAGTTCTAAAAGAGGCNAAAANNNGAATNTCTGAATTNANTTCAACNATNGAATCNAACAATAAGNCTTCTTTAGANTGGGGCGAGAAGCATGGTCGCTTACTCCTAGCGGTTAATGANCACNTAGAGCGNGAGGAAGAGATTCTAACTGGCCATGTTAAATGTGCAGTNACTCCTCATGCATATGCATTTGAAGCATGGGTTCCTCNAGAAGANGCTGANGCAACTATTTCCGCTTTGAAAAATGTCTCTAGCCACGTATCTATCCGTAAGNATGTCGAATCTCATGGGCATGGGCATGACGATGAAGNCCATCACGAGGAAAAACCTCCTGTCGAATTCAAGAATCCTGCAGCTGCAAAGCCATTCNAATCCCTAACTGAACTTGTTGGGCGCCCTGCTTATTCGACAATTGATCCNACATTCATGATGATGGTAACATTCCCGATATTCTACGGGATTATTCTNGGNGATGCTGGTTATGGGTTGGTATTATTNATNCTCGCTATGACNCTTCGNCTNAAGATNGGNCANACGCCATTCGGNGCCACAGCAGCAACAATTCTCACATGGATGGCTGTTTGGACTATGATTTTCGGNATTCTATATGCTGAAGCATTTGGNTTCATAATCGATGAATGGGGNCCAGTGGCGGGATTCTACCATTGGACACATGACNCCTTCCATCTTCCAGCATTCNTTGCAGATACGTTTAACNTAGGNCACACATATATCCCGTTCCACAGAGTCGATGGCGCATTAGTAGATTATGTTCTTCTATCCATTTACTTGGGCGCTACTCACCTAGCAATCGGATTTAGTATCGGTTTCATCAATGTATTCAGGGCCCATGGATTTATTGCTGCATTCTTCGAGAAAGGCAGCTGGTTATTGCTTCTCTTCGGCGGATTNGGNCATCTATTCCGTTANGTGACCGANNCCAGATATGAGCTGTTTTCCTTAACTGGCTGGTCCATCTCTATCATTTTGGGTATTATTTGTCTGATTATCGGTTTAGCCGTATTCGAGAAGTTAGGATGGGTTGGAGGATTCATCATGGGCCCGATCGAGACCTTCAGTCTGTTGGCTAACACACTGTCATATCTCAGAATTATGGCAGTTGGTGTCGCAGGNGTTAAAATCGCCGAGTTAGGTAATGACNTNGGGTATCACACAATGGTAACTACTGCTAGTCCTTTAGTGATGGTAGGNGCATTTGTTCTCTGGGTCTCAATCCATATCTTTGCAATTCTCTTAGGAATACTATCCCCCTCAATACACGCCGCCCGTCTCCACTTTGTGGAATGGATGAGCAAGTTCCACGACGGCTCCGGGGTTGCTTTCAGCCCCTTGGGTGGCCGTCCCCTCCATGTAGAGGGTCATATCTGAGTCCCAAAGGACAAATTGGAGGAAAAACAATGAATGTAAGAAATGTAAGGATGAGCGCTCGTGTCCTGATTGTACTAATGGGTATAGTCTTGGTCGCGCAAGGTGTTACTGCCGCAGAGGGAGACGGAGATGACAACGTAAGCACAGAAGCAGCATACAAGAGCCTAGGTGCTGGAATAGCCCTAGGATTAGCTGCAATCGGTGCTGGTATGTCTCAAAGCGCAATCGGTAGTGCTGCTGTAGGAATGTTGGCAGAAGATGAGAGTAAATTCGGTGCTGCACTGATTTTTACCGCTTTGCCAGAATCGATCGTTATCCTGGGTATGATGCCCCTGTTCCTCTGAGGAGGACGATTCAAGGGACTTGTTCCTTTGAATNGTAGGTGATGAAATGACATTGGAGAAATTAGCCAAGGATATCTTAGACTCAGCTGAGTCTGAAGCCAAGGCTTTGATTAAAACAGCAAAGGCGGAAGCTAAGGAGATAATATCCGAGGCTGAAGAGCGTGCTAATTCNATCAAAGAAAGTGCAGATNCCAAGGCAAGTAAGGAAGTTGGAAAGATTTCNCGAGAAATCGTNGCCAGCGCCCGTCAATCCAATCAGCAGGAAGTTCTTGTAGCGAGACGTNCTGAACTCGATGCTACATTTTCTTTGGCTAAAGAGAAGTTAGGGGATTCGTCGCTTGCTGGTCGAGCGAGTCTTCTCAAACAACTATTNGTCGATGCTGCTAGAATGAGNGAAGGTAAGATGNTTATNCAACCGACAANAATNGACCGTGCNGCTCTGAAGGATTCTTCNTCNGAGTTNGAGATGGGAGATGATGTCGAAGGCNTAGGAGGNTTCATCCTCGTGGCTGCGGANTCATCAATATCCTTNGACTTCAGGTTTGACACTTTACTAGAAGANGCATGGTCCGATAAGCGGGCTGAAATNAATGAAAAATTATTCTGAATGAGGGNCTGANATGGGAGTGNTATCAAGAAACAATGCTTATGTTGCTGCGCGAGCTAAATCGCGTAAGCGTAAGCTAATCGATAGCACACGTTTCCGTCAGTTGGTTCAACAAACTCCGGAGCAGCTTGCTGTTTCNATNGCTGATTCTGGATACCGTCANGAGATTGACAAGTATGCAGGNGCCTTCAANGGTAGNGATTTGATTGAAGTTGGNNTATCTCATAATCTCGAANCAGAACTAGCGAATATCATCGAACTTTGTAGCGGAGATCTCCGCAAACAGGTCGAGATTTATACTGGNAGATTCCGTTATCANAACGCAAAGGTCGTAATGAGGGCTGCGTACAACGNAATCGAATCAAGTAAAATNGCTCATACGGTTCTGCCNGAAGAGAATGAAATNAACGTNCCTTGGTTGAAGATGGTNGAAGAAGCAAACGGNCTTAGGTCTGTAGTNGAGCAAATGCGAAGACTNCCCTTNGGCAGTGCTTTACTTGCACTATCCGATACAGCCACATTAGGNGAATACGAAGACGTATTGGATAGACATTATTTCCANCATAGTNTAAGCGGCTTNTCNGGTAANTCACCGGANANAAGGGTTCTAANGAACCTCCTTGCAACCGAGATNGATCATCGTAATATCNTCAATATNTTGGAAGCTGTAGAATTTGGNCAATCGGCNGAAGAAATACTTTCTGTANTNATNAGNGGTGGTAGNCTAATCAAAGAATCTGCTTTNAATGCNGTTGCTAANNNCGGNAAAAGCGGTTTACTTGATGTCTTGCGNCANTCTCGNAGATTNGATTTCGATGAGTTTGAGAAGATGCTTGCNGAATCAGATGCTAATAATACTCTAGATCCNNTAATTACCTGGCTTCGTAAGAGAGAAATCGCNACNATGAAGAGTCTGAGCTACCTCCACCCCGTCTCAGCCCTACCNGTGGTACATTATGTCTCATGCAAAGTCAGAGAGGTGGAGAATCTCCGCCTCATAGTCAGAGGAGCTTCNGCTGGGTTATCAGCCGAGGTTTTGGAGGCACACATTCTGTGAGGTGATATGATGGAAATTGCAGTAGTAGGACCATCGGAATTCACCCTAGGTTTTCAACTAGCAGGAGTGAGCGAATTTCACAACCCTGAAGGAGAAGAAGAAACAGTTCAAACCTTCAGGGATTTACTTAGCAATAAGGCAATTGGTATCGTGGTGGTCGACTCCGCGATATTTGCAAGCCTGCCAGAGCGTCTGCGTGAGCGGGCCTCTGCCTCGATTACACCTACCGTTCTCGGTATCGGTGTTGAAGAGGACAATTCTTTGCGAGAAACAATTCGCAAAGCAATAGGAGTCGATCTTTGGAAGTGAAGAAAAAATTCCCGGAGGAAGAAATATGAGTGATGAAGGAACAATTTTCCGTGTATCTGGACCAGTGGTTACCGCTATTGGAATGGAAGCGGGTATGTATGATGTAGTAAGAGTTGGAGATGAAGGTCTAATGGGCGAAGTAATCGAATTACATGGTGATAAAGCCGTAATTCAGGTTTATGAAGATACCAGCGGTATCCGTCCAGGAGAACCTGTACTAAATACTCGAGAAACTCTATCTGTTGCACTAGGCCCTGGCTTATTGACTCAGATTTATGATGGAATCCAGAGACCTCTGCCAACCTTGGAAGAAGTCATGGGTGTTTTCATTACTCGTGGTGTTGATGCAGATGCTTTCGACCTTGAGAGGAAATGGACATTTGAAGCAACAGTATCNGTTGGTGATGAAGTTGGATCTGGACAAGTTATCGGNACAGTTCAAGAAACCGAGACAATCGTTCACAAAATAATGGTCCCTCCCGGNAAAGGTGGAATCGTTAAATCGATTGAAAANGGNGATTTCAATGTCACTCANACNNTTTGTNCTCTAGAAGATGGAACTGAGATGCAGATGATGCAGAAGTGGCCGGTTAGAACACCACGCCCNTACCAGCAGAAATATGCTCCAGANACNCCTCTNGTTACNGGAATGAGAATNCTTGATTTCCTATTCCCACTNGCTAAGGGTGGAACTGCAGGAATNCCAGGNCCTTTCGGATCTGGAAAGACTGTTACTCAACAATCNCTNGCTAAGTATTCTGACGCTCAAATCGTAGTTTACATTGGCTGTGGAGAGCGTGGTAATGAGATGACAGAGGTTCTTGATGAATTCCCGCATCTGATTGACCCNAATACAGGTAANCCATTGATGAATCGTACTGTGATGATAGCAAACACGTCCAATATGCCAGTGGCTGCTCGTGAGGCTAGTGTTTACACCGGTATTACAATTGCAGAATATTTCCGTGACATGGGTTACGATGTCGCTTTGATGGCCGACTCAACCAGNCGTTGGGCAGAGGCTATGAGAGAGATTTCNTCTCGTCTTGAAGAGATGCCTGGTGAAGAAGGATATCCNGCATANCTTTCCAGTCGAATNGCGGAGTTCTATGAGCGCGCAGGTCGTGTACAAACCCTTGATGGNGACGATGGNTCAATTACTGTAATCGGNGCNGTNTCNCCTCCTGGTGGAGATATTTCTGAACCNGTAAGCCAAGGAACTCTCAGAATAGTCAAAGTATTCTGGGGCNTAGATGCTGGACTTGCTCGTCAAAGGCACTTCCCNGCAATNAANTGGCTAAGTTCTTACAGTCTNTATCCTCAAAGTCTNAATCAATGGTTNAGAGATAATATNGCTCAGGATTTCCCNGAGATTAGAACTGAGATAAGNGGTTTGTTNCAAGTAGANTCCGAGNTACAAGANATNGTACAATTGGTCGGTTCTGATGCTNTNCCAATAGATCAACAGTTGACATTAGAAGTTGCNAGAATGATTCGNGAATACTTCTTGCANCAGAACGGATTCCACGANGTAGATGCATTCTGTAGTATTGANCAACAATATGCAATGGTNAANGCAATTTTGACCTTCCAAGAGAGCGCAAAGAATGCAATAGCAGCCGGAGCACAACTCGATGATGTAGTCAATGTCCCTGCTCGNTCTAATCTNATNAGAGCTAGATTNGAAAAGGGATACATCGATGTAATCGATGAAATGGTTGAAAAGATGAATGAAGAGATCGCTGCTACGATCGAGGAGAACTGAGGAGTTGAATGATATGTCAGGCAAAGAATACCGCACAATCACAGACGTAAAGGGACCACTAGTGTTCCTGAATAAGACCGAACCAGTCGCATTTGGCGAAATTGTCCAATTNAGGATGCCAGATGGNACTATGAAGAACGGNCAAGTACTTGATACAAGTAACGAAATTGTTGTTGTNCAAGTGTTTGAAGGAACCGCAGGAGTNAANCTNTCNACAGGNATCAAATTCATGGGTGATGTTTTCAAATTACCAGTGAGTGATGGCCTAATNGGTAGAATCCTCGATGGNGCAGGTAGNCCAAGAGATGGCGGNCCAGAGATCGTTGCAGATCAAAAAGCCGATATCATCGGTGCTGCTATCAATCCATTCAGCCGTCAAAGCCCNCACGATTTCATTCAAACCGGTGTTTCAGCAATCGATTGTTGTACCACATTGGTTCGTGGACAGAAGTTACCAATTTTCAGTGCTTCTGGATTACCACACAATGACATCGCTNTACAGATTGCTCGTCAAGCTGCTCTCAAAGGCAGTGATGAGGAATTCGTTGTTGTATTCTGTGCAATGGGAATCACNGCAGAAGAATATAATTATTTCAGAACAGATCTTGANAGAACTGGTGCANTAGAAAANGCTGTTCTCTTCGTTAATCTGGCAGANGACCCAGCTGTAGAGAGAATCATCACTCCACGTCTGGCTCTTACAGCCGCAGAATATCTGGCTTTCGAGCGTGACTATCACGTTCTGGTNATCTATACTGACATGACCAATTATTGTGACGCACTACGTCAAATTGGAGCAGCACGTGAGGAAGTTCCTGGACGTCGTGGTTACCCTGGATACATGTATACTGATTTGGCTATGCTCTACGAGCGTGCTGGAATTGTNAAAGGAAAGAAGGGTTCAATTACTCAATTCCCGATTCTAACAATGCCTGGTGACGATATNACNCACCCGATACCTGATTTGTCNGGATATATTACNGAAGGNCAAATTGTTATCTCTCGTGAGTTACACCAACANGGTATCTANCCTCCAATTAACGTATTACCNTCACTATCACGTCTNATGGGNGGATGTATTGGTGANNAAACTACNCGTGAAGANCACAAATCGGTATCCGATCAGATGTATGCNGCATATGCACAAGGTCGTGAACTTCGTGGNCTAGTGGCAATTGTNGGAGAAGATGCATTGAATGAGAGAGATAAGCAACTNCTCGATTTCTCAGCAGTATTCGAAGATAAATTCCTTCGCCAAGGNCGAGATGAAGACNGAACTATCGANGAAACNCTCGACTTGTGTTGGAATCTNCTNAGCGATATCGACCTCAANTATCTAGTGCGCCTTGACCAGAAGTGGATTGAGAAGTACCATCCTGAGAATAAGGACTGAATATTCAATTGAAAGGAGGTTTTAGNAATGGCATTGGATATCAAGCCCACCAGAAGTGAGCTGATCAATCTTAAGCGTCGTATCAANCAGACCAAGAATGGCTATAATCTCTTGAAGATGAAGCGAGATGGTCTATTTCACGAGTTTAGAAATCTACTTGCTGATATGATAAAAGCAAAGAAAGATTTGACCGCTGCTTTTATTCTAGCAAANGGNNGAATNGATTTGGCTAACTCTATAGANGGNNCACTTAAGGTGCGNTCAGCNGCNATTGCNAACTCNACTCACCCTGAAGTNGAAGTGGANCCNAGAAATATTATGGGTGTAGTTGTTCCAAGTGTAAGTGGAACAAATCTCAAGCAATCACTAAGAGAGCGTGGAATNGGTCTTGTCGGTTCTAGTCCNTATGTTGACGAGGCNGCTGATTCATTTGGNGACTTGATNGTNCAAATAGTCAAAGCATCTGAGATGGAAGCGACACTAAAACGTCTTCTNGCNGAAATAGANGCTACAAAAAGGCGTGTAAATGCTCTTGAGTACAAGGTTATTCCAGAATTNGAAGAAGCTCAGGTTTTCATTCAATTGAGGCTAGAAGAGATGGAGAGAGAAGAAACCTTCCGTCTAAAGAGATTCAAGAATAAGTGATTACTCACCTCCTTGTTAAGGTGAGAATAATGTGGACTTTGAAGTAGGATGACCAAGTGCCGTGAAGGGGGACTATCCATTAGCGGAGATGAAGTTCAGGCCGAACCTATGCCTGCTCATAAGGAAAGATGGCCCCAACAGCAATTGATGGCTCGGATAATTTCGCGTTATGTTGACATAAT
>PBRN01000107.1 GCA_002725955.1 Pseudobdellovibrionaceae bacterium | reverse complement strand
GGTAAATTCAATCGGCGATTTACGCCTTGGTCTCTTTATGCTGATCCGTAATTTCGATTTAATAGGAGTCTTTTGATCGATTCCTTTTATCAGATCCTGAATCGGAAAAGATAGATCGGTGTCTATGCTCACATTACCCAATGAATTATCTAATAAACTTTGTTGGTTTAGGGTGACGGAGATGGGTTGAGATAAGGTCGATCTTAATGAACCTAGAACCTGTATATTCTTTCGACGTATTGGTTTAAAATTACGGAATTTTTTTACATTAACTGTTTCGCACTTTATCCGCGGGGGAGTGCTGCCATCAACTAAGTTTATCGTGGCTTTGGCGAAAGCAATTTTAGGGTAAGACATGGTGAGCTTTCCCTCTTCCAGCACAAACTTCTGCAGTGGGATCGGTACCGCTAGTTTTGAAAACCGATGTTTTCTGCCAGTGTGCCCAATAAATAAAGTAACTCCAGAGACTTTGAGTTCACCTGCCATGGCATTGTCATTGGTTTCTAGTTGACGGAATTTTTCAATAAAGATGACTGGATCGAATACTAAATGAATTGGCACAAGCAATTTTTGTAGTCGGTTATAAGTCACACTACAGACTACTTTTTTATCTTCTTTTAAGTGCAGGCTAATCCATGGATCAATACTATTGTTCTGAACTCCAAACTTCACATCTTCAAATACAGAATGAAAGGTTTCTAAACCGTTGATAAATTCTTGTTGTCGGCTTTTATCCTGTAACCATTTAGGCAGATTGAGAATACTCCCTAAGCGCCAGCCTAATTCATTGCCTTCTCGGATATTTTTGCCTTTAAAACGCCAGTCGAGGTCTACAACCTTTCTCTCTTCAGGTTCACTTAGTGAGCTTCTGCCATCGCCAGAACGACAGAAAGGCCTTGGCTTCCCAAAATTGCGTTCTACCAGATTCCATGACTTGATACGTTGGCGCGAAGTGACTTGACCACTTTGAACGATGTCGGAGAACAAATCAAAAGAGGGGCGAAGATTCCGAGGGAAGTCAGTCCCATCGAAGTTGTCTCTCTCGACACTGACTAGCCCAAACTTAGGACAATAACCATCGGCCCATTCCCAGTTATCAGAGATGGTCCAGAAAACATAGCCGCGAATAGGAACTCCCTTATCCATTGCAGCTTTGATCGCAGCTAGATGCTCAACGAGATAACTTGGGCGAAGGATATCAGCACTGTCGGAGATGCCATTTTCTGTGATGATAAATGGGATTTCCCCTTTTTCTTGTTGGTTACTTTCAGTGCGACCAACAAAGTCCTTGTTGTAGCGCTGATTAAAAGTCAACAGCAGTTCATACAGTCCAAAGGGGTTGATGGCTCTGCCTGACTCGCTATATTCAGTCTTTTCATCAATAGCGACTCCGAGGAAGCTAACCAGCTCTTCTCCGTAATAGTTGAGACCCATGTAGTCCACGTGGTTAGCGATAAGGTCAGTGAATTTGTAGTTGAGAAAATTTCTTAACAGGCTGGCTGCGATGCGGTCTATGGGGAGGTATGGCGACTGTTTAGAAATGTTATGAGCAATCCCGACCATCGCAGGCTCGTTGACAAAGTCTTCATCGGCAATGATTGTGTCTCTTTCGTGGATCGCTTTGTATATTGCTTTATGAGCTGTAACCATATTATTTACAGCGCGATGAAATTTACCTTCATATAAATTGGGGCGTCCTGGGATTGGGTTTGGGATCAGGAGTAGTCCACCGGTGGGGTCTGGCTCTAATCCCGGCCAGATGCCGCCCAGAGAGAGTAAGATGAATACTGATGGTTCATTGAAGGTCACCCAATAGTCGACGTCATCTGCGAATTGATCGACGATATCTTCAGAAAAATTAATAAAATGCTCAGGCATATCGGGATGTAACCAGCCTCCTTTTTCAATAGTCCACTTGGGCATTGAATGATGGAATAGGGTCAGCATTACTTTCATTCCGGAAGCGCGGATCAGATCAATGATTTCCTGGTACCTTTCCAAAGCTAGATAATCCTGCACTCCTTCGGGACAAATTTGCTCTTCGTCGCCTCCTAAAGAAGCATCGCAGTTGGGACTACCTGGTTCAAAGGGGCTCAGCCTTCCCCAGTCAACTCCCATACGGAAAACCTTAACGCCTGATTTTTTCGCTAATTCGATCTCAGTTTCAGGGTTTGACCAGAATGCGAGTCTTTTCTTGTTAAAGGCTGCATTATGAAAGGCCTTTACTTTTGGTTCCTGGGTGCAAACTTTTTCTCCATTTTCTTTACGACAAACTTCCTCGTAAGTATTTGCCCAGTCGACCCAAATGTCATCCAAATCATCTTCAACATGAGCAGGCGCCGTTGCTAAGCCAAAGAAAAAATCTTTTTGGCTGCCAAAGGAGAAAGAATGATTGGGGTTTTGCCATGGATTGTTTTGATCAGCTAGAACAGGAGAGCAGATGAACCAGGTTAAGAACCATGATAATGAAAGGCGTTGGTAATTTTGTAGCTTCATTGCTTCTCCCGCGGAGGTAAGTCGAGTTTTTTGGGGCTAGTATCTCTTTAACTTAATTTATCTTTACTCATACTAGACTTCTGAGCGGACTATACATTGCAAATGATGTGCCGTCAATCTTGCGCGGCCATTGATTAACCTAAATATGTTAATGATTTAAATAAACTTTGTTATGTATGATTTAGGATTAAAGCCTATTATTTGTTGTTCTCTGACTAACGGAAGGAACAGTGTTAAGTACGTGTTTTGCTGCGAATTCTGTGGTTGACTCTGATTTGCGACGCTTTAGGGGGGTAATACTCTGGGTTTGTTGCTGCAAAGTATGGGGGCGAAGAGCTCTTAAAAGAGCTCTTCGAGGAAAAATTATATTTTAGCGTGGTGATCACTAACAATTATTTTTCCGCCTACATGAGCCGGGTGTAGATGACATTTGAAATCAAAGGTACCGGCCTTTGCCGCTTTGAATTTTACTTTCATTGTTTTATTGGCTTCAACGACCTGGGGCTTTAAGAAACCTGGGATTTCAAAACCATGAGGAGCATCGAGGGTATTGACTAAGACCAATTGTACCATTTCGCCCGTGTTAGCCTTGATTTCGACTGGAAGCCACGTTTTCTTACCACCCTTGAGAATGTTAGGTATCCGAACGACACGAGTTCCTTTAGGAGATGTCGCGATTTTGAAATCTAATTTGATTTCATTATCAATGATCTTATCGCCTAATTTTTTGGCGCTAAAGAAAGTTTCAGAGTTATATTTTACATTGAACTTCGCGCGGTCAAATGTCATCGTACCGCTGACCATATAACTCTTGCCGCTAGGCTTGATATTTAACTTGATCTTTTTGCTCAGGGTCTTGTCGCGAATGGTTAAGTTACCTGTTATCTCTTTATCGCCGCCTTTGGTAATTTGAAAGTAAGCAAAAGGGTATTTTTCAGTACTGAAAAAATCGTCACTTTTGAGATGTCCAACTAATTTTGCATTATACTTGGGGTTTTCCACATCAAGGTTCACTATGCTTGACATGTCAATGGCAATTTCTCCACCTACAATCTTGTTCTTCTCAATAGAAAATGTCCCGTGACTGATGCTAATTTCACCATTGTGCTTGCTTGGTGTTAGCTTCTTTTTGCCTAGCCACATTAGCTGGCTTTTTTCAGGGGCAATGTTAAAGTGATCACTGTAACCAACAGATGCAATACATAGTGATGCTATGGCTGCAAGGGAAAAAATTCTCATGCTTTCTCTCCAGTTAAAATATAAACAGGACTCTATGATACATGGGTGTTTTGGTGTTGGCAACTATTGTGTTCTGCATGTTTAAATCCTAGTTTTATTTAATTTGGATTCAACTCCCCACTCCATTCAGGCTTGGTTTGTGCCATGGCGATAGCCTCTTTTGGAGGCAGTATTCCTTGGGTGGAACCATCATCGATGGGGATAATAAAATCGCAATCCTCGATTGTGCTTACCCGATGAGCAATAATCAGGATCGTCTTATTGGCAAAGGCAATATCCATAGCTTTATGAATGAGTTGATCCGTTTCTCCATCCACATTTGCTGTGGCTTCATCCATCAATATAACTTTGGCATCGGAAAGAATGGCACGTGCCATGCATAATAGCTGCCTCTGTCCTACAGATAGATTTTCCCCGCGATCCAGGACTGGGGTGTCTAACTGTTGTTCCATATTTTCGATGAATTCATGGAGTCCCGCCACTCGCAGAGCTTCCCAGATGTCAGCATCAGCATGAGCCTGCTGTCGGTCGAGGTTGGAGCGGATCGTTCCCGAAAACAAATGAGGTTCTTGGGGAACAATTCCAAAGATTGACCTCAGCCTTTCCACCGGTAAACTGTTGATACTGATGCTATCGATTTTAATATCGCCCTCGATGACATGGACCATGCGAAATAGACTTTGAAACAGGCTGGATTTACCTGCACCAGTCCTGCCCATAATGCCTACCTTTTTGCCCGGTGGTATCCTGAAGTTTAGTCCTTTTAAAATGGCGGCGCTGCCCTTTTGATAGCTCATAGAAAAGTTTTCGAAAGTGATCCCTCCGTGAGCAGGGTAGGACAACTCTGGTTGAGCCGGCAATAGGCTGAGGTCTTCTTCTTTTTCCAGATCCTGATATTCTAAAATCCGTTCAGCCGAGACCATGGAAGTTTCAAGTTCGGCAAAGGCTCGGGTTAACCACTGCATGGTTCCATCTAGACCTATGGCCAGGCTCATGAGAAAACCAGCGGTCCCGACTCCAATGATCCCTTGGCTAACAGCATAGATGCCATACATAGTGCAGGCAAAGCTAAACACTTCAGCCACTAATTTAAGCCTGAGGGTCAGCCAGCGAGTCATCCGACCCCGCAAGAAAAAAGCCTTGCCGTAATTGGTAAATAATTTATTCAGTCTCTGGCTAAACACCCGGTTACGGTCAAAAGCCCGGACAATTTGAAATCCATTGATGGTCTCCGAGTAAAGGCTCCAAATAGGTGATTCCAGCACTTTGGATAATCGTTGGGTTTCCCTACTTGCTGGTCGATAGAGTGCCTGCAAACGAAAGTAAAACAGAGCACATGGGATACAGACGACCAAGACTGGCGGCGCTTCGAATGCTACCATAATCACGGCCCAAACTAAAGCTAGCACGCAAGAAGCGATTGAGCTGACCTGCTCTGGTATTTCATTGAGCAGTGCTGAGTAGTCTGAGCTGAACCTTCGAATCAGCCTGCCTGATGGATTGCGATCAAAAAAGTTAACGCTCACCTGTTGGAAACTCCGCACCATCCTTCTATGCAGCCTCATGGCCCCTAGGTTCAGATAAAGTCGTTCCAGAAACCATGACATACCGGTGATACCCATCCCCGCAAAGACGATAACAGTCAAGAGTAGAACGGCATCCATTTGTGCCATGTTCCGCAGCCAAAGTCCCAACTGATAACCAGTACGTTCCTCGCAGGCCAGAGTCTGGCATTCATCCAGCAACGCTCCTATGAGCCAGCGAAAGGCTGATGGCAAAAAAGTTTGAAAAAATAGAAAAATTGTAATGACCGTAAGCCAAACCTTGGCGTGATTATTTGCGGTTAAGTAGCGGCGATAGACCTGCCCTGAAATATGGCCAAAACCCTGATTTTCCTTCTCGGCAAATACCTGTGGTTGATCTTGACTCATAGGATATCCTCCTCGTGGCCAGTCCTGACCAGGAAGTCTTTCAGAGGACCGTGTTGTTGAATGAGTTGATCCGATTTACCAAAGTCTTTGGCCCTACCTTCGGCTAGATATAGAATCCGATCAACCTTACGCAGATGGTGATATCGGTGAGTCACCCATAGCAGCGTTTGCCCTTTTCGATTGAATAAGGTCGGCGCAATAAGGTTTTCGGTATCTTTGTCAATGGCACTGAATGGGTCATCCAGGAGTAATAATTTTTTATTATCTAATTGACCGCGAGCGAGGTTGAGCCTTTGTTTTTGGCCTCCGGAAAGATTGATGCCTCTTTCTCCCAAAGAGGCATCTAGTTGACCAGGGATCGTTGCTAGGTCTGTTGCCATTTGACTTTCCGCCAGAGCGTGCATGATTTCATTGTCACTCCAGCCTTCCCACTGGTCCTGATAGGACAATGGCACATTTTCTCTTACCGAGGCACTGACCACAAATGCTTCCTGAGGAACCCACGCCAGGCTTTGACGCAGGATTTCTAAACCTCTGGCGGTGCTTAATGACTGAATATTTTGGGTTTGCCTGATCTCGCCGTCACGATCAGCGAACAGTAGATCAATGGTGCCTGTTGTTGGTTGCAGTTCACCCAACAGTAGCTGTAATAAAACGGATTTACCGGAGCCCACCGGACCTACAATCGCAGTTGTGGACCCTGGTAAGATATCAAAAGTTAAATCTTTCAGGACGGGGCTGTGAGCATCTTCAAATTGGTAGGAAACTCCTTTTAGCCGATAGCCTATGTTTATAGCTTCATCAATATTGGGGGCGATATCCCGATCACTGGCTGCATGGATGAGTTCTTCTTGTTGTGGTTTACGCACAAAGCGTTTAATTCTTTTGGCTGCGACTCTGGCGCTCGCAAAAGAAGAAACAAACCAGGGTANTGGNGTCAGTTGATTATTNAGNATGGAACTNANCCACATACCTCCGAAGACTTTATCTGCGGACAGGCCCTGCTGNAAATANAGNAATCCACCGCATACNCCTAGAGAAACCACCATCCACCAGGAACTAGATTGAGCAAAAGCGATGCAAAATCCAGCTGAGATTTTTATTTCTTGGCGAAATTGAGAACGCAGNGTTTTATCAATATCCTTACTGAAAACTTTGCCCCANCCAAAATATCGAACTAAACGCATTCCCTGAATGAATTCTGTTATAAGAGATATCCTGCGGTCNGATCGGTTCATATATTCTTTGAAGAGGAGGCTGGTAGCCCAAGAAAAAANNGCTGATAAGGGTATNTGAATGAGAATCACNACCAGAGGGATCCANGCAGCTGAACCCAGAAANCTATATAAGGCGAACATGATGATAAATAGNGANATGATCAGTACGGGAATATCTACNANGCAATGAGCAANNAAAGAAGCGANGGTGGTGGAATCCGTTTGNCTAACATTCAGGATATCGCCGGTCTTGTATTGATAACGNCCAGANCTTGAAATCCCAGTGACTACCCGGAAAAGNTTGGGNACNAGGCGNGCGCGAACCCGCCACAGCAATAGAACCTCTCGTTCTATTTTNTGCGAGTGAAGNACGGCAGCGCTCACATTAAGGGTNAGNACTAAAATGGCAAGACCNGCAGCGGTAAGCATGGCNNTAGTCTGATCAAGNTTGGTTNCAGAAAATGTTTTTAAAATTTTAACAGCAATCAAAGAGCCNAAGACAGCGAGTAAAACNGAAATNAGGTGAATAACAAACATATATTGCAACGAACTGCGTTCCCAACGGGTGATCGCTCTNAGNGGAGACTGNCGTAGTTTTTTTAANGCCTCGGGGAAATCGGGCCAGTCNTCCTTTTGNTCAATTTGTTCATTNACNGTGGTGATCGTTTCGCAATCAGCCAGNGTTAGTTGTTTTTTCTTGGTTGCAGCCATAAGGTTGACCACGTCCTGGAAAAAGAAATGATCCAGGGTTGCTTTTAGCTTCATCGATGCTCCACCTTATCCTGNGTTTATGAGCCGGGCTTCCTNGTAAGGATAAACGGCCAGCCGACTTTTCGCAGCAGAGGTATATCTAATACAGCCATNCCCATTAGGCAATCATCTCGTACCATGCGAATTTCATCAGTCAGTCGNGGTAATGGAAAGGGTAATGTTTTATCGTATTTTAGTGCGATTACTGGAAGGGNNTCGAGTCCATTAGATTTACTAATAGTCATGGGATNTTTGTCTTGTTGCTGCTGTCCCATTCCGACAATGTTTATGGCGTTCTGGTTGTCAATAAAACGTTTGCCGGACCAGCCGCGNAGGGGNCCCAGACCCATGGCAAGNGGAGCGAAAGTGCGNAGCCAGAAGGGGCCAATATATTTTCCTTCCCATGCGCCTGCTAGTTTNTCNGGNGATGGCACAGNTAGTTGAGCAAAAGTATTACGTAATTCAGCAAGTGTTCCATTTTGACTGATGTCCATGNTGGTNCCTTTCCAAAGTTTTTGATCGTCACTTATGTTTGCTCCAAGATTAGGCAATTTCTCTGGCTTTTGAGTNCCTGTGACCGTATGCTAAACCGCTTTCGTTGCCTTGGCAAATGGCAGNAATATGANGGATNAGTATGAAGNTTTTCTGTAGGTATGATGAAGGGAATATATGAGCGATANACCGTTGNCNTGCCCTTGTGGGGCTGGGGAATGTTACGATGAGTGCTGTGGNCGTTATATCGATGGGGAAGCTTCAGCTCCGAATGTTGAAGCCTTAATGAGGTCCCGGTATACCGCTTTTACTCAGGAGTCATATCCTTACTTGATGCAGACATGGCATCCCGATACCCGGCCTGAGTCTCTGGACGGTGATGANCCGTCCAACTGGATNGGTCTCGAAATCGTTAGTTCTGGGGAAGAAGGTGATCGGGGNCAGGTGGAGTTTGTGGCGAAGCTCATCTATGACNAGAAGGTTGAAACCCTTCATGAANTCAGCGATTTTGAGCGCGTGGANGGTTGTTGGTTGTACGTTGAAGGTGAGTTCTTGAACGATGGTTCTGGGGTTAAGAAAATTAGTAAGAACGAAGATTGTCCCTGCAATAGTGGCAAAAAATTTAAACGTTGTCATGGGGCAGCATAAATACTGAGAGGAGGTTTCATGCGTCTGGTATATTNTTTGGTAGGCATTGTAGTTTTAGTCGGTTTGGGTTGGGGGCTTTCTGATCAAAAATCATTTAAAGAGCTGTTTTCAGATTCACAGGCAATATCAGAAAAAGCAGAAGGTGATGTAAATCTCGCTGTTGAGGAAGACCCTTATGCCTGGTTAGAAGAAGTTGAGGGAGAGCGCGCAATCTCTTGGGTTAAAGACCAAAACAAGGTGAGCGCAGATCGGCTAAAGTCGAGTCCTATGCATTCCCTATATAAAAAGCAAGCACTCGCAATCATGAATGATAAGGATAAACTACCTTATGTTAGGATCAGAGGTCCGTATGTATATAATCTGTGGCGTGATGAGAATTCTGTCCGCGGTAAGTGGCGGCGGATGCCATTAGAATCTTACCTAGCAGGCAAGGCCGATTGGGAACTTTTGCTTGATGTCGATGCTTTGGGGAAAAAAGAAGCTAAAAGTTATGTTTTTAAGGGGGCAACCTGTTTTAAGCCAGACTATGAGCGCTGCTTGCTTAGCCTTTCCGATGGAGGCAAGGACTCAAAGTATTTGCGTGAGTTTGATGTAAAAACAAAAACTTTTGTTAAAGACGGTTTTCAGTTGGGAGAGGCGAAGGGTTCAGCTTCTTGGTTGGATCAGGATACTGTGCTAATAGCTTCAGCTTTTAATAAAGAAGATCAAACCGCCTCTGGCTATGGGCGACGATTATACCGTTGGCGACGGGGTGAATCCTATGATCAGGCCAAGCTAGTACTCGAGGCAGAAAAAGATGATATTTTTGTCTGGAGTTCGGTGGAGCACCGGCAAGGTCAAGCTCCCTTGGTGCTAGTGGGAGTTGCTAAAACTTTTTACCAGACAGATTATTATGCATATAAGGACGGTAAAACCCAGAAATTAAAACTGCCTAATGATATTAGACTGTCGGGGGTTATTGATGATCGGCTCATCTTCTCCCTGAAAACTGATGGATTGGGTCAAAAGCAAGGGGATTTGGTTGCGGTACAGCTAGATCAGTTATTAAGCGGTAAAGCGGAGGTTGCGGAATTAATCTTTCGGCCAACAGAGAGTCAAGCAGTTACTTTCGTCAAAAAATCAGGCAATCATTTATTGTTATTTTATTTAGATGATGTACGCGGGCGAGCAGTAAGATTTAGTTTGGTCGATGGTACTTGGAACAGCGTCCCCGTTCCTATGCCTGAAACCGGAACAGTCGGTTTGATGACCAGCGATGAGGACAAGCCCCGTGCCTTAGTTACTTATCAGGACTTCCTGACTCCCACGACGGTCTATTATTTAGACTTGGAAAAGATGAAAACACAGGCCATTCGCAGTGCACCCCAAAAGTTTGATGCGGCAGGTCTTAAAATTGAGCAGTATTTTGCTGAAAGCAAAGATGGTACCAGGGTACCTTATTATGTGGTTCATAAAAAGGATCTCAAGTTCACTGGCGATAATCCGACCTTGCTTTATGGCTACGGTGGTTTTGAAATTAGCTTGACCCCACGTTATTCAGGAGTCCTTGGTAAACTCTGGTTGGAGCAAGGTGGTGTTTATGTGCTGGCTAATATCAGGGGAGGCGGTGAGTTTGGTCCCAAATGGCATCAGGCAGCATTAAAAGAAAAAAGGCAGAAGGCTTTTGATGATTTCATCGCCGTTGCCGAAGATTTGATGTTGAAGAAAGTCACTAATGCTGATCATCTTGCCATTAAAGGTGGTAGCAATGGTGGTTTGCTGATGGGGACGATGCTAACTCAGCGTCCTGATCTCTTTAAAGGGGTTATTTGTGAAGTGCCTTTGCTGGATATGATCCGTTATCATAAGCTATTGGCTGGTGCTAGTTGGGTCGCCGAGTATGGTAATCCTGATGATGTTAATATGAGGTCATTCCTATTATCCTATTCCCCTTATCATAATCTAAAGGCTGATCAGAGTTATCCAGAGGTTTTCTTCGTTACATCCACTAAAGATGATCGGGTTCATCCGGGGCATGCCCGGAAAATGGCCGCTAAAATGTTAGATATGGGTCACGAAGTTTTGTTTTATGAAAATATTGAAGGAGGGCATGGAGTCGCTGCAGATAATCTACAGATGGCTGAGCGTGTTGCTCTACAGTATGTTTATCTTTGGACCAAGTTGAACAAAGCTCCCCTGCAAAGTAACTAACCTTTTCCTGATATCGTCATGCAATGGCATGACGATATTTTTCCTCCTCTCATAGGCTGACCACGAGCCAGGCTGTCGATTCTTTGGATACAAAATCGTCAACGGAATAGACTAGTTTTGAGTTGCCTTGCTGTAAGTGTCTGAAATTAAATGATTTTTTTAAGGTATGAAAATTGCTTGTAATACTTTGTTATTAGCCAATTTAATTTGTAAGCATCGCCTTGGGGGGTTGGTGAAAAAAATACTGTCTATAAGCAACTTTTCCTTCTGGTTTATCCTGTTAAGCCTCTGCATATCATACTTTTCATTGACCGCATGCCGGTCTTATCCCGAAGTTTCACAATTGGCAATAGCGACTCCTCAGTCAGAGTGGGTAACATTAACAAAAAAAGCCACTCGTTTTCCCTACTATCAAAATGAACCCGAACCAAGAGATTCTCGTGCCTGTCATGAGGGGTTTGATGATTATGGCCGTGCGGGTGCTCATTACTTTATTGCAGTCGCTGACACTTCACCTTCTGATATCCTTTGGCCTGGATTACCTCAATGCCAATGTCAGGATGGAAGTGCCCGCTGCGGTGGCCCTTCTTGCAATCAATCGATATGTGGCAAAAAAGTTCTGATTCGTTGTGCTGCTAATGATACCTCTTGCCAATCGGAATATAGGGGTAAATCGATTGTAGTGATGATTCGTGATGTCTGCCCCCAGAAGCATCAAAGAAAT
>PBRN01000106.1 GCA_002725955.1 Pseudobdellovibrionaceae bacterium | reverse complement strand
GTTCTAACATTCTCAGTGCGAACAGAAGATATAGTCGACGAAGAAGATGAAAATTAAACAGGCATAATTTAGCGCATGTCAGAAGCTGTAGCGATTACATAACCACCTTCTGAACTTGATCCTTCGACTAATTCTCCATCGATATATATGGCAACAATTACTTTACCTGCTGATTGCTGATTTTGAGCTGAAACGTAAAGAAAGGTGTATCCATCTAATTCTGTAGTGAAATCATATATCCATTCTTTACCTGTACCATCTGAATTCCTCATTTGTACATCTGAAAATTGTTCTACACCTCCACCGGCCCCCTCTATTGTAATCGAAACAGATTGACATGAACACACGACTTTGTATTGTATTTGTTGCGGCCCTTCATCCAATAGAGTAATTCCCAACCACAACCCTCCAAACAAAATAACCATTACCAGTAAAACAGCCCATATTGGAGGTTCCTGATTATTCGTAGAGGCAAAATCTTGGTTGTTTGGATATAGAGCTTCCAAGTAATCCCATACTCTTTGATTATCATTGACATTTTGTTCCTGTTCAGGTGGGATTTGTTGATATTGAGGTGCTTGAATCTGTCTTTCTATCCATTGACCATTGATATATTCGTGGCGGCCATCTGGGCTGATAATTGGAGGCTGCACATCACATGCTGCCATTAGAAAACCAATTAAATAAACGGTTATTTGATATGTAAAAATATTAAAAACTAATTTGTTCTTATTTATTATTCTGAACGGCCATATTAAGACTAGTGACGCATCCAGTCCAATATGGAACCCATTACTGGTGTCATTGAGGGTCTTTTCTCTGGTCCAATGGAGGGAATACCGGATGGTTTTTCACTTCCTAAACAAAGTGTAAGTTCCGCTATAGTGACTAACTCAGGTATCGATGGTGATTCCAATAAGTTTCGCTACAATAAGAAGAAAGGCGACCCTGATATGGCTATACTATTACTCACAATAGCGGAATTAGAAGAATTAAATTTACGAGGTTTTTCTATTCAACCTGGTGATTTTGGCGAGAATATCCTGTTGAAGGATATCCATTTTAGTGATTTAATGCCGGATGTGATTTTGAATGTTGGTAGCGAAGTCGTTCTACAGGTTAGTAGAATTTGTGATCCGTGCAGTAAGCTATCACAACTACCTACAATTGGGAAAACACACATCAAGCAATTATTGCAAGAAAGTAATGGATTACGCGGTTGGTATGCGCGTATCCTCCAAGGGGGTACCATCGCCCCCGGAGAAAAAGTAATAGTTTCCCAAACATAGTTCCATACACACAAGTACCAGGGGTCTTTCACAACCCCTATGGAGAAAATCACCTTTTCTGAAAAGTTCTCGAAATTTTCAGAACATTGGAGTCCAAAAGTAATCGCTGAGATGAATGATTACCAATTCAAACTGGTCAAGGTCCAAGGTGAATTTGTCTGGCATAATCATTCACACACCGATGAGGTGTTTATTGTAATAGAAGGAAGTATGAATATCGAATTTAGTGATCGGACTGTAGAACTTAATGCAGGGGAAATGTATGTCGTTCCAAAAGGTGTTGAGCATAAGCCAAGTGCTGAACACGAATGTAAAATTATGATTGTCGAACCACGCGATGTGGTAAACACTGGTGGTGTTGAAGGCGAACTTACTGCAGATAACGATGTCTGGATTTAAGTTCGCAACTTTTTGCCAGTGATCTTTCGCCAAATCATCTTTATCGGGTCATAATAACGGTCTACAACTCTCTCTTTTAATTGGATAATAGCATCATCTGTGATTTGAATTCCAGCAGGGCAAACCTCTGTGCAGCACCGAGTGATATTACAATATTCGATACCAAACTCATTCTTGATTTCAGGGATACGATCCTCTTCATCAAGAGGGTGCATCTCATATTGCGCAAGTCTGACTAGATTACGAGGGCCTGCGAAATCATCGAATAATGCATGGTCTCTGAGTACGTGACAAGTATCCACACATAGGAAACACTCGATACATTCTCTAAATTGTTGAACACGATGTGCTTCGTGTTGATTGAATTCCCAATTTGGCTCTTCTGGTCCTTTGATAGGCTTTATTTTCTGAGCCATCTCGTAATTCCATGATACGTCAGTCACCAAATCTTTGATGTGAGGGAAAGCTTTCATCGGACGAACTTCAATCGCTTTTCCTTCAGGGGTATCTGCAACAACATCCGACATGCGAGTCATGCACATTAAGGCAGGCTTTCCATTGATTTCTGCGCTACAAGAGCCACATTTACCAGCCTTACAGTTCCAACGGACAGCTAAATCGGGTTCTTGCTCATATTGTATACGATGCATACAGTCGAGAACTACCATGCCTTCATCCAATTCGAGGTCATATTCTTTGAGTTCAGAATCTTCACCTTCCCCGCGAAGTACTTTGAATTTCTGACTTTTACCACTTAGTGACATCAATTACCGCCTCCTTGCTCTGCTGCTCTTTTAGCAATCATTGTCTTGACTTCCGTGATTACATCCTGTAGGTCGTCACGCATTTCTTCAACGGGTTCCTGACGGATTTTTATTTCGCCCTTCTCCATCCAACAGATATTGAGAGTCTTGCCCCAGTATTCATCATCATGNCCNTGGAAATCATCACGNGTGTGNCCTCCGCGGCTCTCTTCNCGAGTTAGTGCTGCTAGAGTTGCTACNACCGATATGTCAACCATGTTCTTGAGGTCGAGNGCTTGATGCCATCCNGAATTATATNTACGNCTTGCACCNGGGAAACAANTCTTNTCACGCTTAGAGAATTCTTTGAGNTCTTCNANTGCTTCCTCCAATTCATCTTTAATGCGAATGATTCCAACTTTTTCTTGCATCATNTCACGCATTTCATCATAAATCANACCNGGGTTCTCNCCTTCTCCTCTCTCTAACGGTGCAACCATTTCNTTAATCGCACTTTGAACTTGAGAATCATCGANACTTGGNTGTGCTAAATTNGCNGATCGCTTAGAAGCATGCTCNCCTGCTCTCTTGCCAAATACGATTAGNTCCGATAGCGAATTNCCGCCNAGTCGGTTTGCNCCGTGTAATCCACTNGCNACTTCTCCACANGCATACAGNCCTGGNATNGTAGTTTCTTGACTTTCAGCNTCAACTATCACTCCACCCATTACGTAATGTGCNGTNGGGCCAACTTCCATTGGTTCTTTGGAGATGTCCACACCAGCCAGTTCCTTGAATTGATGATGCATCGATGGTAGTTTGGCTAAAATTGCTTTTTCACCGCGATGAGATATATCTAGGAAAGCCCCACCGTGCGGGCTCCCTCTTCCAGCTTTCACTTCACTGTTAATCGCCTTGGAAACAACGTCTCTGGTGAGAAGTTCTGGAGGTCTTCTAACGGTAGCGAGTTTTCCTGAAACCACCTCTTCGACCCACTTGTCGGATTCCTCGATGGTTTCAGCATGATCGCCTTTGAACATTTCAGGCACATAATTGAACATGAATCTATCTTGTTCACTGTTGAACAATCGGCCACCCTCTCCTCTAACTCCTTCAGTAACTAAGATTCCTCGGACTGAAGATGGCCAAACCATTCCAGTAGGATGGAATTGAACGAATTCCATATCTCTTAATTCTGCTCCAGCCCAAAGAGCAAGAGCGTGACCATCTCCAGTATATTCCCAAGAGCCAGAACAAACAGACCAACATCGTGTNATNCCNCCAGTNGCCAGAATTACGGATTTAGCAGAGAAAGCGTGGAAATCNCCNTCNACACGGGTATANGCTACACAGCCAGTAACNCTATCTCCTTCTTTGAGNAGATGACGGACGGTATATTCAGTAAACATATCAATNCCTTCGTGGATNCCNCTTTCNTGNAGNGTTCGAATCAATTCTAGTCCGGTAGCATCTCCAACGTGGGCNAGNCTTGGGAATGTATGTCCACCAAAGTTTCTCTGATTGATTACATTTTTATCGGTTCTATCGAATACAGCACCCCATTGTTCGAGTTCACGNACTCGNTCTGGTGCTTCTTTAGCATGATATTCAGCCATGCGCCANTTAGCAAGCCATTTACTNCCNTTCATAGTGTCATGGAAGTGAACTTTCCAACCATCTCTTGGGTCTGCGTTCTGTAATGCAGCAGCACATCCACCTTCAGCCATTACNGTGTGTGCTTTNCCAAGAAGAGATTTCGTGATGATAGCAGTCTTTGCACCGCTTCTTGAAGCTTCGATAGCGGCTCNTAGGCCAGCACCNCCNGCACCAATAACAACAACGTCNTATTCGTGGGTTGTNTAATNTTCACTCATTTCAAGCACCTCCNATNAGAATNAAACTGAAATCATTGACTATNCCTTTTGAGCATNNAATAGTCCATGCNTCTCCGACGAAAACAAGAATCAATGANATCCAAAACCAGAAACCATGGTCGCGATTGATTATACTGATTTTAGAGAACATGGCNCCNCNAATCTTCGANATNCCNCTTACCCAGCGGTCTAGCACGCCTCCNGCNAGGTGTCNTAGTGCATGACANGANGTGACATACATNGTCANNCATATCGATTCAAGAGTNAGNATGATAGTNCCTCCAGAAATACCATANCCGNCATTTGAGAATGACATTGAGTGNGTAATATCCCACCATTTGATTAAAAGAATTGGAATTACCATGTATAGNAAGTATCNGTGAAGATTGTTAAGNANNAAAACTCNNTTNTCACCTTTGTANCCNATCATTTTGTTNACATTAGGCTCATCGACCCAGCATCCAACAGGGCTGGCAAAAAANGTGCGATAGTAAACTCGGCGCATGTAATAGCATGTCCCTCTAAATGAGAATGGAATCCANAAGATTAGAACAGCTGCATTTACCCANGAGGGGTGGTCCCANCCAGAAAACATATCCCAGTCAAGAACATTTGGNGANAACATAGGNGAGATNACATGGGCNCCATCGACATAGTAATCGATATGTTCTGAGAAAAATACAACACGCCANAATGTCCACAGCATTGCCGCAGTNAAGCCAATAGCCATCACNANGGGCTGAGCCCACCAGTTGTCGATTCTATCTGTACGGCCCATGCCATNAAGCATAGGGAGTTTGAGTCCATCGCCCATTGATTACAACCACCACGCCCCCTNNAGGGGGCGNATNTCANCANCCAGTNANGGGGGGGTCTTTGACCTGTTCGGCTGTTGCTCAAGCCAATGAAGTGTAGTCAACTTCTGCTTCACTCATCTCGATNTCATCAACATCCATTTGNGCTAGTTGNAGTTTACCNGAAAGTTCGTCGTTTACNGCATGCCAATATGAATAGGANTCNATAACCCATATTCCAGATTCTCTACTNCCNTTACCGCTTCCCTTGACACCACCGAATGGAAGGTGAGCCTCNGCTCCAGTAGTCGAGTTGTTNATNCCNGTCATTCCNGCNTTNATTCCAGTTTTGTAGCGGTATGCTTCNAGNCTGTCATTGGTGTANATTGCAGAGGATAATCCGTATGGACTTGCGTTAGCCAGNTGGAGTGCATGATCNAAATCTCTTGCCTTAACGATGGTAACCGCNGGGCCAAACATNTCCTCATGGAAGCATTCCATATCNTCTGTNACNTCNGTAAAGACGTGAGGCCACATGTAAACTCCATCTTCTGCATTGCCAATGAAGTTNTCAGGGCTATTTCCACTCTCAATTCTNCCTTTGCCNTAAAGATGAGTAGCGCCATCCTTTTCACAGATTTTTATAGCTTCGAGGAAATCTCCNGCATACTTCTGTGANAGCATTGGGCCATAGAGGACATCATCGGTACGTGAAGAGTCNCCGATACGTGTGCTCTCGACCTTCTCCATNAATCTAGCGAGGAATTCATCGTAAATATCNTCGTGAACNATAAGATTNCCTAGGCTAGTACAACGCTGACCNGCNGTCCCAAATGCACCCCANTATGCGCCAGCAACTGCATTCTCCATGTCNGCACTAGGCATTACTACCAGAGGATTCTTACCGCCTAATTCAAGACTGCAAGAGACCAGNTTTCNTCCGCANACCTCGCCAATCATCTTNCCNACAGAAGTACTACCGGTGAATGANATNTTNTCGATNAATCCTTCATCGACAGCATCNACGAGATATTGTCCAGCNCCGCTACCNTTGCCATGTACAAGNTTTACTACNCCATCGGGTAGTCCGGCTTGATGCATTATTCGAGCTAAAGCGAATGATANCAGAGGTGCGTCCTGNGGTGACTTCCAAACNCAGGTATTGCCGCAAATAAGNGCAGGAATCATCTTCCAGAAAGGNACGGCTGCTGGGAAATTACAAGCGTTAATTATTCCACAAACTCCNAGNGGTCTGCGNTATGTAGACAATTCTTTATCNGGNAATTCAGAGTTAACTGTTTGGCCNTAGAGTCTACGNCCTTCGGATTGGAAGAAGAGACATGTATCGATTGCTTCTTGAACAGANCCGGCAGATTCTTTCAGAGTTTTNCCTATTTCACGAGTNTCAAGNGCGACAATTGCGTCTTTGTGTTCCATCANTAAACGACCCATNTTGCCGATGATTTGACCACGTGTNGGAGCAGGTGTTGCAGCCCAACCGGTTAGTGCAGNTCGAGCTGCTGCAATTGCTCTNTGGACATCATCGCGTGTCGAGAGAGGNAANTCTCCNAATTCNTCGACTAATATTGCAGGNTTGATTGAAGTGAAAGTCTGACCNTCGTTTGAGAGTTCCAATTGACCATTTATGATATTATANCCTCTTATCTTTGGTAATCCATCAGGGTTGTCTGCCGCGAGTTGTTCCAATCCAGTTTCCAATACGTGAGCCATGNCTTACCGTGACAACNTCTTCTCATCAATCCACCGCTCATCNCGTAATCGAGAATGAAGGGTTCATAGCACTCCTGATGTTGAGNGGTATCGGTGGTCCGGNATGGGCGATGATGANAGTNCTGAAATTTCTCTNCGTGTAGCTAAGGCAATCCCCTCNGATGTAGGNCATGGAAGAGCNCGTATNAGNGGNGGTAATGACTTAGATCTAAANCCTGGTGACATNATNGAAATCAAAGGNGAAAATGANTCGACNGCAGCNATATATTGGCGNAGTNGNCCAGAAGATGCAAAGTTNGGAATNATCAGAATCGATGGAATCATACGNAAAAATGCAGGNGTATCTCTCGGNGATAAAGTAACTGTNTCTAANGTCGAAGCAAAGGCTTGTACNAAACTAGTNCTCTCTCCTGTGATGGCNGATCGTCAAAAAGTCAAGTTTGGCCCNGGNATCGAAGGTTTNGCNCGNCGNGGTTTGAATAAAAGACCAGTAGTAGTAGGAGATAGNATNTTCATNCCNGGAATGACACTCTTTGCAGANGCATTNCCATTTGCAGTNCTNAAGACNACTCCAAAAGGAATTGTTCAGGTAGATACCGATACCGATATCGTCATCAAAGACGAAGCTGTTGACGAAGAAGACGTAGGCCAATCTCAAGGGATTACCTACGAGGATATCGGTGGCATAGGAAGCCAATTACTCAAAGTCCGTGAAATGATTGAATTACCACTTAAACATCCAGAATTATTTCGTCGTTTAGGGATAGACCCACCAAAAGGTGTCTTGTTACACGGCTCTCCTGGGACTGGAAAAACCATGATTGCCAAAGCGGTAGCCACAGAGACGAATGCACATTTCACCTCTATCAATGGGCCTGAGATTATCTCAAAATATTATGGAGAGTCCGAAAAGCAACTCCGTGAAATATTCGACGATGCAGCAAAAAATGCGCCGGCGATTATCTTCGTCGACGAAATAGATTCAATTTGTCCAAAACGTGAAGATGTATCTGGTGAAGTAGAACGTCGAGTAGTTGCACAGATGCTCACTTTGATGGATGGAATGCAAGGTCGGGACAATGTCATTGTTATTGGTGCAACAAACAGACGTGATGCTTTAGATCCAGCACTTAGAAGACCAGGTAGATTTGACCGAGAAATCGAGATTGGTGTTCCAGATAGAGAAGGACGTAAGGAAATAATGGAGGTCCATACTAGGCAAATGCCAATATCTGATGATTTCGAGATAGAATGGGTATTGGAACATACCTATGGTTTCGTGGGAGCGGACCTAGCAGCACTTGTACGAGAGAGTGCAATGAAAGCATTACGACGTTACTTGCCAGAAATCGACCTCGAAGAGGATACGGTTCCCCCAGAGGTTCTTGAGAAGATGGAAGTAACGATGGAGGATTTCAAATTTGCAATCAAAGAGATTGAACCAAGCGCACTCCGAGAGATTTATGTCGAGATTCCAAATGTAAGTTGGGATAATGTCGGCGGCCTCACAGACATCAAAGAACGGCTAAAGGAAAGTGTTGAATGGCCTTTGACTCAACCAGATAAGTTCGAACATTTCGGAATAAAGCCACCCCGTGGCATCGTTCTATTCGGCGCTCCAGGGACTGGGAAGACCTTACTTGCAAAAGCGGTAGCAAATGAAGCAAAAGCCAATTTCATATCGATAAAAGGGCCTGAATTGATCAGCAAATGGGTAGGGGAATCGGAGCGAGCAATACGTGAGATTTTCAAGAAGGCAAAACAATCTTCACCTTCTATAATTTTCCTCGATGAGTTTGAATCGATTGCAAGTATGAGGGCGAGTTCATCGTCAAGTGAAGGTTCAGATGTATCTAATCGAGTAGTTAATCAATTATTGGCTAGTATGGATGGAGTCGAATCAGTTGATGGAGTAATTGTAATTTCAGCAACCAATAGACCAGAAATGATAGATCCAGCATTGCTTCGCAGTGGCCGATTTGAGAGGGTATTACACGTGCCACCTCCAGATAAAGAAGCAAGAGCAGCAATTCTTGATATTCACATAGCGAATATGCCACTTGGCAAATTTAGCACTAGTGACTTACTTTCTGATATGGATGGCCTCACTGGTGCCGATATTGAGGCTGTTTGTCGTGAAGCGGCATTGATTGCTATGCGAGCAAATAAGAAAAGTGTTTCAAAGTCTAATTTCATCGAAGCAATTTCGAGAATTAGACCAACAGTGACTCCTGATATGCTTGAATATTATACCAAGATGGAAGCTAGGCTGACATCAGGAATTTCAAACATCAAGCGCGATCGCGACAGAAGTCGCGGTATGGAATCAATGTGAGTGTCTTCGCCGATTCCTTGATACATTACTTACCCCCATTGCGGGATTGGCGGAATACTATGGCAAGCTTCGGTCGCGAATTTATTGGGCGTCAGGTCATTGATTCTAATGGTGATAGCCTCGGAGTGCTTGACGACATATCCATCGAAATAAGATCTGGAGTGATATTGGAATTATTGGTCCAATTAGAAGAAGATCTCGACCCCTCCAAACTCCCTTGGCCATCGACTAGAGGAATCTGCAATGTGCCTGCAGATGAGGTTGAAAGAATCTCATCACGCATCCATCTGAAGCGCTGAATTGTATTCAACTGCACAGAACCTTCTAAACCTGAATGCGAGTGTCGCGTCTGAATTGTGCACCAGAGGTGAATGAATGGCGGTCGATGGAAATTCTAAATTAAAGCGAATTGGGCTCCAATTCGCCTTTTGGGGAGTTCTCGCCATCCTTTTCGGAACCCTGATGTTTAATTTTGTCAATCTCGGCCAGCCAAATCAACTTTCGGCTTATGATAATGATTGGGACGACCTTTCTGCTTTCAGACAAGACATCAATGATATGGGGATAAAAACCAAATCTTTGGTTTCAAGTCCATTGCTTCTTGAGGAGCTTGAAGACCCAAGGAACGTTACTTTTGTAATAGCTGGAGTCGAGAGAGATACGATATCACTTCCACAGTTTAGTGGTGAAAGCGTAGTCACATTTGCTAGTGAAGATGGTTATTCTCCTAGTGAGGTAGATGCAATAGTTGATTTTGTGATTAAAGGCGGTACAGTAATCGTGTTCGAAGATTATGGCTATGCAAATTCCATCGCTGAAAAATTTGGTGTTAAATTTAAGAGGGCACAACTTTACGACACGGTCTATGTTCACGAATTAGATTACAATTACATTTGGACGTGTATGCAACTCGCACCTTGTGGAATGAATGGCACGGCCATCGACCCGACAACAATAGAAACTCATTCGCGATGGAATAGTACAGACCCTCTCTCGGGGCGGCACCTATGTGCAGTTTGGGCTGATTTAATGGCTCTAAATGGAACTACGGTTACCAGAGAAGAAGCTGGTTTGTGTGCTCAACATCATCAAGATGGCCTAATTCGGTATAATGCCTCATATCAAATGCTTTTGAATAATGTAACTTCAATAGATATTGATGAAACTAATAAGCACTCACAGATGATTACACAGGGTATCCGTGCAGTAAGTAGCAGTGAGGCTACAATTGACATGAATGGTGATGGCGAGATTTGGGTTGGTAGCGGCCTAAATGCAGATACACCCGATCTATGGGGTCAATTTAATCTTTCAATCGAGGTTTGTGCATCGGCTACTTGCAGTCCATTTGAAGGCGGAGGGCGTGTTCACTTTGTTGCCGATGGTTCCACTTTGATCAATGCCATTTACGATTATGAAGGATTCAATCGAGGTGATTACGGCCCAGTTAGCAAAGAGATTCCAGCTAATGATAATCGCAAATGGGCTTTGGATGTAATCGCTGAGTCGTTGATGGCTCTCGATCCAGATACTGGAATGCCTTTAGGAGAGGCATCACCAACCGCTATGGTCATCTTTGATGAGAGTCGTCACGTTCAAGCCAATGTTGCAACTGATACATACAATATGCTCTATTTCGTCTTGGTATATTTTACCGGTGAAGGTTTAGCAAAATTATTATTATTCATCGGTCTATTCGTTTTATTCGAAGGAGTTTTGTTGAAGAAGAAAGATCCAGACCCATGGCGTCATGTATTTTCAATTATCTATTATGGGTTTGGTGATGCCAATCGGTATTCATATTATGCTAAAAACAATAAGATAAAGCAGGTTTTCCTATCGAAAGTTCGTAATCAAAATGGGTTGACGCGGGAAGAATTTGATTCGATGCCAGCTCGAGAATTGCAGGCGATGATAGCCGACCCGGTTTTGGTGAAGTTCGTCTTTGAAAATAGAACTTTCACCCTTGAGCAAACCGTAGCCATCGTCAAACGAGTGAAAGTATGGGGGCGGGTCTGACATGTGGACACGCAAAGCATCTTTCACCTTCGCAGGGGGTATTTCTTTAATCTTGATTGGAATGATGATATCCAATCATCAAATGATGATTCTAGGTCTTTCTTTTGTTGCTTTCATAGTTGCTAATTCATGGATTAGTGGGCATGGCGACGTTGAGGTTCAACGAACTCTTTCAGCCGACAACCTCTACAAAGGCGATGACCTTTATGTCGAATTATTGGTAACTAACCGCAGTGGTCGAAGAACTCAGACCTTAGAAGTCTATGACAACGTTCCACATGAAATGAAATTGAGAAGTGGATTAAATCAAATGAAGATGAATCTCGGTCCAGGTGAAAGTGCGAGAATTCGCTATGTATTGCGATGCCCATTACGCGGCCATTTTTCTATCGGGCCAGTCTCTTTACGTTATCGAAACACATTCAATCTGAGTGTTGAAGAGATGTTTGTCGACCATCATTCTGATATGATTGTCTTCCCCCAACTTCGAGATGTCGAAGAAGCATTCATTCGTTCCCGTACTCCAAAGATGTATACTGGTGCGACAACACTTCGAACGCCTGGTCCAGGGACAGAATTTTATTCGCTAAGGGAATACGTACCGGGGGATCCTTTCAAGAATATCAATTGGAAAGCATTTGCAAGAACTGGCGATTTGATGATTAATGAGAAATGTCGTGACGCAGTAACAGACCTATACATCATTCTCGATAGCAGAGACATCGCTAGAATCGGTACAGTTCTGAAAAACCCTCTTGAGATGGGTACAGTTGCTGCTGCAAGTCTCGCTAATTTCTTCCTTCAGCGCAGAGACTCGGTTTCGCTAATAATTTACGATGAAAAATTGAGTTATTTACCTCCGGACACTGGGGATAAACAGCATTTCAAGATACTCAGTTCACTTGCTGGTGTAGCGCCAAAAGGTGCGATGCCATTACAAGCGGTGACCAACAGTTTAGCTGCCCGATTTAGTCGTGGAAGCCCGATTTTCATTATATCCAGTTGTGAAGGTGATGGGACAGTTCCTGCAGCGATTAGGGACTTAATTGGACGCGGGCATGAAGTTACAGTACTTTCTCCATCTAGTATCGATTTCGAACGATTGGTAAGTCGCATCCCAAGAATGAGTTATGAAGTACTCAAAATCGAGCGACAAAACCGAATGACAAGTCTAGCAGGATTTGGTTCTCAAGTAATCGATTGGATGCCAGATATGGACTTGAGTCAAGCGTTGTTACAGGTGCGAGGATACTAGGTGGTGAGATAATGGCAGGCGAGGTTTCCCCACAAGAAGAAGGTAATCGCACTCTCCATTTGCGCGCATTGCGTAAACAATGGCAAATCATTACTCTACAGATTATCGCTACCGTCGCTCTTGTCTGGATGTATATGGAAATTGTATCTACGTATGTAGTCGGCAGTATAGACCACACAATACTATTCAGGATGCTTGAACAAGAGATTGGTTCTGAGTTGCCAGTTGGTGATTGGTTGACTGGACTGGACCAACAAGGAGTTGCTAGTTATTACGTCCCAATAGGCGTAGGACTTACTATCGGAGGAGGAATGTCATTACTTGCATTCCAGCCTCCAAAGCGACAACAGAAGATAAAACTCGCTTTCGTAATAGGCCTAATTGTAATTCTCTCGGGGAGGTTCTTGATGAATTACCTCTGGCAATTATGGGGCGAGGGATGGACAGTTCCTGACAACAATGCTCTAGCGACACTGGAATGGCCATTATTGATGATTCTCTCTATGGTTATCCTCATGTTCTATTTATTGCCAGTGATTATGGGAACACGTGGCATTTGGGGCCTATCGCGCAAAGGAGTTGCTTGGTGTATCGGTTTTGTTCTCCTTTTCCTTGCGATCCACGCAATACTCTCCTTCCCAGTAGTCAAAGCTCAACTGGGAGGTTATGGTGATAAATTAGCCACTCTGGACGTATTAGTTGGCGCACCAACCGTGGGGTTCTTCGGCATGAACCTCGTTACCGAGCAACAATTTTCACTGATAATGATTGCTTGTTTAATCATGATATTCCAAGAGTCGGCATTTGGAGTTATCCGCCAATTAGAATACGCTTTCCGCTTGCCTGAATCATGTAAAAGAGACCCAGAATATGTCAAACAAGTTGACAATGTGTTAAATGGCCATCTTCGCCATACTGTAATCTTCCTCACAATTACCACACTTAGCACGATGGTAGCTTTGGGCTTCCACTCTGTGCTGTTGGAATTTGTTGAAGGGGTCACCGGAAGTCAATGGGCCGCACAGGTTTCCGAATCTGTTGAATTGACATTGACTTATGGTCTAGTGATATCTGCTCTGTTATTCTTAGCTCTAATGGGCGTCTTACGATTCTTTGTACCTTGGCAGAGGCTGTGGGGTTTGATTGAAACTTCACTTAGCCGTTCTTGAAACATGCACAGATTGTACTATTCTTCCTACTGCTTCAGTTAGTAATAGTGCGAAAAATGGTAGACCACAGCACAGGCTGAGCCATAATTGATATCCCACTAGGCCACCTTGAGTCCAAATTGCCCAGGTACCGATAGTAGCAAGGATGAGGAATGTGATTTTTTCAATCCACAGTGGATAAATTCGCACAACAATCACTCACAAATCGATATCGGCTAAGTCTACTTCAAGACTTTTTAGAGCGACATCACTCGTGTTTCTTTCTTCAGGATCCAATCTGGTTTCCCATCTAGCATCTAGCCTTGCCAATTCTTCTTCGAGAGCTGCGCGCTCATCATGGTCACTAGTTTGCAGCGGTGCTGC
>PBRN01000105.1 GCA_002725955.1 Pseudobdellovibrionaceae bacterium | reverse complement strand
TTGTCCAATTTCAATACTCCTTGTGGAAGGGAATTCTTCCTTCGACATGTGCACTAGGGTTGGAATATTCAATGTTTTATCTTTATTTTTATCGAGGCATTCATGGATATCATAACCAATTCTGATGGTGGTTAGAAAATTGGTGATGCCATACATTATTTCAGCCAGGGTTCCGGGCTGTGGTAACTTCATACCTAAAAAAATAACTTCATAGACCCCTTTTATATTTGGAAAAGCAGACTCATAAATCAAAGCTCTTACATTAGCAAAGTTTTCTGGACTACTCATCGCTGCCTGTGAAGTACTGACCGTTCCCATCGAGGTGGCGGTGATGAGAATTTGCTTTTTTGGATAACGTTTCTGCAGATCCTGCAAAACCGCAGCTACATCCCATTGTTCCTGACACCCCCAAGAGGAGCCATTCGGATGACGCTCGGATCCCCCATGATTCTGAAGTTCAACAGCCATTAACTGGAATCCCAGTCGGTTGGCTGCATCGTAATATCGCACACCATGGAGAAAGCTGTTGGTTATGCCATGCACGTGCAGCCAGATTGGTTTGTCTTCAACATTATCCTGTTCGAACTCAACGTATAGAATTTTTTGACCGAGCTTATTTGTGACAAAGTGTTCGCTTCGGGGGATTTTTTTACTATCCTCACAATTCCTTACTGAAAAAGTATGATCTTCTTTATCTTCTCTTAGATCGGCAAAGGCAAAATCTTTATGCCATAGATTACATGGTTGAATTGTGGGGCGATTATAATCTGATGCTAATCTTCCACCAAAGATGATGGCTCCCGATAGGTAATTGATCACGATGCCGGTCATTACTAATAGAATACAGGCAAAGATAAGACCAATGATTTTTAGGATTTTCTTTTTCATCTGTGTTTTATCTTTCGTGTTTTATCTTTGGATCGTTATCTATCAATAGCGTCGATGCTTTTCAATATTTATAATAACATATTAGGTTTTCCAAAAAAATATAGCATGTTTTTAAGTAGAGATAGTTTTGAGAGTGATGATCGTGATGTGAGCAAAGTTGAATTGCGAGTAATTCCCATTTTTTGTCATACAAGTGGGTATATAGGTGGGGAGTACTCACTAGATTATGAGGTTTTGGCTATTCTCCCCGCTAGGCTGCTTCTTGTTTTACTGTTCCCAAGTACTTGCAGAACGGTTGGGGGATAGTAATACATAGCGCAAAAGGTATACCTTCCTGCTGCGTTTTCTGAAGTAGTGTGATGTGAACTTCACCGTTGATTTCTTTAAGGTAGGTACGAATCGCATCCATACCAACACCTCTACCCGAAATTTGGGAAACGGTTTGAGCCGTAGAAAAGCCTGGATGGAAGATGAGTTCTGCTATTTCTTGCGGCTTCAGATTATCATTTTCAGTGATGATATTGTTTTCTAGGCCGCGTTTTTTAATCCGGTCTAGGTTGAGTCCGGCACCATCATCAGAAAACTCCAGGACGCTGTAATCCTCAAAATGCTTGGCGACTAGCGACATAGTGCCCGCAGGAGGTTTGTTTTTACTCTTGCGGGTATCTTCGTCTTCAATACCATGGTCCATAGAATTACGTAATATGTGAGTAAAGCAATCTCCCAGGATTTTACCGGTCTCATGTGTGAGGTAGTAGCTTTCAAGATCGATATTGACCTCGGGTGTAGGTTTGCCCAGATCTTTGGCTAGACGCTCAAGGTTGCTGAAAGCATCGTTGAATAACTTGTCAGCTTTCAGGAAGTAGAGATCGTAGAGAGTGTCTCGGATACTACTAAAGTGGTTGGTGGCTTGATTATCCATAGAAACCTGTGATTCAAGCGCTTGAAGAGCCTCTACGGATATTTTCAAACTATCAAGATTAACTTCTACGGTATTAGCATTTTCATCCATACCTAATTTTTCATGAAATACAGTCTCATATTCAGCAAAGATAGATTCAACTTCGATAATATCGTCTTTGAGTTGCTGATGATTAAATTCTTCTTCTTTTCTTTGCAGAGCGGCATAATATTGCTCAGCATTGTGAACGACCTCAGTGATAGGGGTGAGTGCATATGTTCTGGCGGCCCCCTTAACAGTATGCATATTAATGAACAGAACTTTAAGGACTTCTTCATCCGGTTCTGCCATAGCGTCGATAAGCCTTTTATTCTCTTCGATGAACTGTCTAGCGGAGCGACAAAATAGACCGAATTTTTCAATCCCTAGATGGACGATTTCGGAAATGATTGTGATTTCTTTTTGATGGGCTTTACTTTTTTCTTCTAGAGCTGTCAGTTCGGTTACATCTCTCAGACTCACCAGAACTTTTTCAGTTATGTCAGTCTTTTCGTTAATGATCGGGGACCATTCAGCTTTGATGATTTTACTGCGATCTTGCCCTGGCATTTGTAAGTTAAATCCCTTGGGCAGGCATTCCTCATTCATTTCAAAAGCAAAGGCTGGTTCTCCGACTACGAAGTCCAGAGTAGATCGAACCATATCTTTGATTTCTCTTGATAAATCAGATTCATTGAGAATGAGTTGCTCGACTGATTTATCACTAATTTCTTTTGTTTCCAGTATTTCTCCTAAGAATCTGGAATAGTCAGGGCCAACAACATAATGATTTTCTTGGCGCTGAACGGTAAAGATACCCTGATGAATATTGGTCAATATTGATTTTATATCACGGGTCTGTCGTTCTACTTCCAGGGCAAGCTCACGACTTAATCGGTCAGCAGTGCGGAATGCAAAGGCAAAGTTAATGCCCGTGATGGTTGATTGAATAAAAGTAAATGCTACTAAGCAGTAATGTGCAATAAATGGTATGGGTAGGTCTTGCATGTAAACAGCGCTGTCGTGAATAAATCCGTAGACCAGGATGAACATACCTAACATCGATAGCAGCGCACCCCTCATTTTTCGTCGTGCTGCTTTGATCAAGCCAAAAATAGCATAGCTGCCAAATCCGAACAGAGGGATAGCAACGACAGTTAATACACTCCATTCCTGCATTTTTTCCATGGAGATAAATCCCTGCGCAAGGATTAGCAATATGCTGTATCCCCAGATCCCTCTTACCATTAGGCTGCTGTAACAACCTTTGAAACTATGTTTAAGAAAGTTAATAAATAATGCCATACCGATAGGGAATGCCCCTGATAAAGACCAGAAACCAGCTTCCATCATAAACAAGGAAGGTTCCTCGAAGAATCGAGCAGGTAGACCTTCGGTAAAGACATAGCGCGTGCCCATCAGGAGGGCATAGAGGGCGATAAATAGGGAACCAAGGTCGTCTCGTCGCTGAGAGAAGAGTGAAAAGTTGTAAACTACGATCATAAAGAGCATGCCGAGGACGAGAAATGTTTGCCAAAGGTTGAGGGTGTCGGAGGCAATTAAATCGGAATAGTGGCCGAATCTAAATGGTTCGAGAAAACCCGCATTACCGAGAAAGTTGGAATGTTGAAAAACCAACATATACCGATCTGCCTCTGGTGAGGTGCGAAGTTTGGCAATGACAGTTTTCCATTCAGAACGCCATTCTTCATCCTTAGTAGTAACAACACCAACGGTGGCAATTTTTTCACTAAATAGAGTTTTCCCCTCCTTCATCCCAGCCCAATAAACTTGGCCATTGGTTGCAAACTGACCGACTCGAAGCCCCAGATCTTTGTCATTAGGGTCTATATTATCAAGGTGTAGAAAGAAAGTTCCCCAGCCTTTCCCGGTAAAACCGAGTTTGACAAAATTGTCTTCGGGGACCATTACATCCATAACGGTCTCAGGATTTTGTGTTACTATTTGCTCTGGAGTTAGCAATTGACTATGAACAAACTTCCACTGTCCTTTTAATTTGAATCCCCGTTCTTTGGCTGTAAAACCTGATAAATCAATCGCTCCGTCTACTGCTGAGCGTTTTATCTGTGGTTGGTCATCAGGATTAGCTGATACCTGACCGGGATTAATCATAAAAAATATGATGAAAAGGAAGCTGTAGGCGAGAATATGATTTTTCATGGCTTAATCTCTAGTTAGTTATACTCCTGAACTATAGTAGCAATGGCCTTGATCATATGCATTAGGGCCAAATTGCCTAGTAAAATAGATCTAACCTCTCAATTGACCGGCTGCGCAGCTTGAAAAAACATGAAATCAGATTATTATTTTTGTTTGTAGGTATTTAGTAATTATTCATACTGTTTGTGAAAATTTTTTGGTCGATAAAGCAAAATTTTTGATATGATGGTTAATAATCAGTCTCATGATCCCTGGACAGTGTCGTTCTAAATAGTAGATCAACCAGTTTTTCCAGCCAATCAAATATACAAATTTACGCTTTTGTATACCTTTCAGGAGAGTCCAAGCAACCTCGCTGGCAGAGAAGATTTGGCACTTTCCTTCGATCATAACGGTCATAGGTGGCTTGTATTCGTTTTCTGCAGTCAGTCCAGGGGTGTCTGTGGTTGGCGGAAAAAACAGATGTATGGTTATATCATCTAATAAAAGTTCTTGCCGTAAACATTCAGCAAATCCTCGGACTGCATGTTTGCTGGCAGCGTAACCAGAGTAGCCTGTTAACCCCATAAAACCCAACATAGAACTCACAAAACAGATCTGGCCTCCGCCATTTAGTTTCAAGGCATCCAGAAAAGCACGGGTGATATTAACACAGCCCAGATAATTAACGGCCATCATCTGATCGATATTATCATCATCTGCCTGTACGAGCATCTGGGGGACGGCGAGACCTGAGTTGTTGATTAAGATATCAATACCACCCAGTGCCTCGAGGATTTTTTCTTTCATTTGATGAATTTGATTGCGGTTAGTCACATCCACAGAAAAACCTGCCATCCTTTGAACCTGAANAGTTTGATTTTGGCGCATTTCTNCNAGGGTTTGATTTATTTTATTTTGATCTCGGGCGATGATNGCTACATNTGCACCTAGTGAAGCTAGNGTCAGNGCTAGTTCTTTGCCAATACCGCTGGATCCACCNGTGATGAGAACTTTTTTATTTTGAAAAAAGCTAGACATCTGCTTGTTATGACCTGGACTGTTCTGGGGTGTGGTTAGATGCATCCTGCCTACCAAATCTATTTTAACGTTNTGTTTAAAGANCGGNGATGTTAGCTCAGAAGATAAATCAAATGCAATATATAAATCAGGTGGCTTAAACATCGATACTTACAGNATAAATTACACATTTNACCTGAATATGGNNTGNTGGATNTATAGTGATTACNGTCACTTGGGNGATGGCATANGCTTTGCTTAATGGGGAGCATTAGTTCCGGTTCATGATGANTCGGTTCAGCTNATAATGTTCCTTATGTTGTGGAGATAAAATGAAAAAAGTAATAACTGCTGCCTTACTAAGTTGCACCCTNGCTTACTGCAGTTCACAAGATAGTGTCGATTCAATTGTGATGGATGATAGCGATTCTGGATTTACCTCTCTCGTTGTTAAAGGGGTGAAGGCGACGACTGCGGAGGTGAAGGATGGCAAGATTAAACCACGGGAAGTGACGATCAATAAATCCATCGCTGACATAGAAAAGGTAATTGATGCCGTGGAAGATAGTTGTAATAAAGATTGTTTATACCCGGTAGCNAATGTTGCTAAGCAGGAGCGTATCGAAGGNTTTCCGGGAGTGGTNTATATCAAAACTGATACNCCTCTAGGTTCAGAAACTAGCTTTCTTATCGTTACTAAAAAGACTATTGGAAATCAAAAAGAAATCATAAGTCGACTCCTNGACAAAGANACNATTAATAAGATNAAGAAGATTGAAAAGTATAAGGACTACAAGCATAATCCTACTTTTAATCAGATNCTAGATACCCAGTATATTCTGACTACCGTGAGTGANAGTGTAACCAAGGTTCAGTTGGAAATCTCAGCTAAAGGTAATACCTTTTCAGCCCGTTTAGCTCCCACAGGTGTGGTAAAAGATGCNCTGAATAAGTCTCGTGAGCAGGTATTAGCAAACTTAAAGCTTTGATCNCANTTATGACAGCTGGGNAAGCCCAGCTATCCAATCTTAGTTNGCTAGGAGNGGGCGTAAAAAATTTATCTTGCTGAAGAAAAAACCTCTCGTTACTGATGATTCNNTATCGAGGGCATCAAAGCAATGATAGCCACCTTCAACCACCTCAAGGGTAGTGGTTATCCCTGTATCCTCAAGACGTTTGGCAAACAATACGTCTTCATCGTAAAAGAGATCCAGGGAACCGACCCCAATCCACGTTGGTGGTAAACCAGTTAAATCCTCATGCCTCCCTGCAGCGGCGTAGGGAGGTAAACTTTCCCCTCCTCTTTTTTTACCCAGATAAGAATTCCATGCAGTGATGTTACTAAGATTATTCCATACAAGATGTTCCTTCTTGCCAATATCAGTGCGCAATGTAGTTCGATCATCCAACATCGGATAGATAAGTAATTGCCCGACGGGTTGCACCCCACCTTCNTCNCGAATNCGCAAANCNAGATTAGCAGCTAAGCCACCACCAGCGCTGGCCCCACCGATGACGATGCGCTTGGGATCAATTNCTAACTCTTCAGCATGGGCTACGATTCCCTGCCATGCAGCCATGCAGTCGTCGATCGCCGCAGGAAAACGATGCTGAGGCGCCAGCCGGTACTTGAGGGCAACAACAGTAATACCAAGAGTATTNGCATAATGAGCACAGTTGATCGCATCATATTCCGGTTTGCCGATGATTAGCCCGCCACCATGCATCCACAGCAGCACCCCAGGTGCCGGTTTGGTTTTGGACCGATGGATTTGTAGTTCGATATTATTGATGGTTTTGGTAGTCGTTTCGATATCGGCCGGCCATGGAGTTTTGGGTACCAATGGCCCCATGAACCAGCGGTACAGCTGGATGTTCCATGGGCGTATGGTTAGATTGAGAGCCTTTTTCGGGTCCAGGTCAGGATGAATGTTTGCTTGGGGCATAACGGATCCTATGTTTTAACTTTTGNGTATATTAGATTGTAACATATAATAATTCCAATGGTTTTTTAAATCAGGTTGGAAGGATCGCAGGNTATCAAGATGGATACAGAAATCTAATCAAACAAACATTTCTATTTCCTCTTTTTCGCTGATGGCACATCAATTGCGGATAGCTGGATACTNCATTTCACTAGTTAAAGCATAGGAAANCCAGTNAAAATTCATATATCAGAGTAACCGGTAGCAGTGATATCATTGCANAGAATTATTGCTAATGTAAGTGATCAGTCGCCGACTATTTCTGAAAGTGTGATCAGGCTGAGAGATGAATTTTGTCGGGATCCTAATTTTCAGTAAATTGGAGGGGAGCGATCTTTTTATCGATGACGANATCATCTATATCTTCAATATATTCTATGGCNGGACTCACTGCTGGAAATCCGNTCATTGCTATTACAGCAAAAAATTTTAAGATTTCGTCTTTGTTCATTTGTTTTCCTTTAGTCTAAAAAGCGTTGGCGGAACGCTGGCCCATTATAGTTCAGCTAATAAATAAATAAAGCCTTTTTGGCGTGNGTGTTTAACTTCCTCTGTGCAACATAATATTGATCAATTTACAAAGAGCTAAAATTACTTTTGTTTCTAGTTCGAGGNGCAAGGCACAGGAGTANATTCAATNTTAAAGAGAGCGGATTTCTTTTTGTTAAACGAATTTTTTAACGGATCTTGGTTTACAGTNGGTAGATATATAGAACAATGTTAAATTCGTTCTCGGGTNCNGTAAGATAAAAGTAGGACTCTGTTGCCAATAAATGATGAATCGCAAGAAGGATGCTGTTCATTTCTAAGCTACCAACGAACAGAACGCTTCAAACTGATTTGGTCGCAAGGATCCGTCGTATTCGAATTGGTCTTTGCGAATCATTCTTATCACTTCTGCATTGTAAATAATATTCTTCGCCGAATTGA
>PBRN01000104.1 GCA_002725955.1 Pseudobdellovibrionaceae bacterium | reverse complement strand
TTCTTTTTCATGGTTCAAGCTATGAAGCCCTCGTCGACGATCTGAATTTAGTTCAATAGCTGGTTTATTAATATCACTTGTCAGGTTATTGTTATCACTCAAGAGATCTTTTTGTGATTTCTTAACTCTTTTCAGATGACTTATATACTACTATTTGATGCGTTATCTTAATCTTCTTCTTCTAGTTTTTCTCCAGGCTGTAACTTTTCATGAAGGCAAATAACTAATTGGGGGTGAGTTTGTTTAATCCGAAGACAGTGGTTCACAGCTATTAAATGAAATATAGATTCATCTTCCATATCAGCGATGATCCCTAGTTCGCCTCTTGCTAATGAAAATTGCTGACTTCTTGTAACTTGCAGGTTATTAATTAAAACATTATTTTTGAAAAAGTAAATTATTTTGCCATGATTAGCATTTTGTCTGGCAGAACTTAAAATGGATTGGATTTGGAAATCCACTTCTTCTGCTTGTCGTTGTTCTTCTTTTGCCTGATTTAGCTCTTTATCAATTTCTTTTTGTTGTTTTTTTTGAGTCTCAATATCTTCAGATATCTTATCTTTTAACACATTGGGACCCGCTTCACTTTGCTTTTTGGCGCCTTTATTTTGCTTTTTTTTCTTGCGCTGTTCTGTTTTGGCTTGATTTTTAGCTTTTCGCGCTTGTTTTTTATCAGCTAAGCCTGCCTTTAACAGTTGATCCCGTAAGCTCATGTGATTTCCTTAATTTAGAAGGGTAATGAGTAGTCCCTGTCGAATGATATCTCTAAAATTGCGGCCTAAATCAAGGATAAATTTTGCAGATTTGTAATGGTTCAAATCGGATATTTATAATTAAATATTAGGAAGTTATGGTTAATAATTATTGGTAAAGAATTTGGCGAAAATGACAACGCTAAGCTTTTTTTGATTTATTAGCTCATAGCCAACAGCTATATGACTGGGTTTTTTGGATAACAGTAATGACCTATGCCGCGGTGAGACCCATAGTAACCATGCTTTTTCTAGATTGTTATCACCAATAACGCGGTTTTCACCGATAAACTGCCCCCGCTGCTCTTTGAGTAATTGAGACACTTTTTTTATGTGATTACGATTATGGCGGATGCTTCGGCTTGCTGCGAGTTGCTGACCAGCCCAATTAAGCCCGGCATGTTTACTGTCGAGTGGGCTAAGGTTGTGTTTTTGGCGTACGGCGTTAATCCAAGATAGCAGGGCTTCCGGTTCGTCAGGAGCGGAGATTAACATGGAGTGGAATGGAATTTTGCCTGGTCCCCTATTGATGGGTAGCATGAACCACATGGTTGTTCCTATCCATTTTGGTTTTCGTGGACGGCAGGTAGCGCTGATTACCCCACTGCCGAGCAGCCTAGTGTCAATGTTTAACCACTTTTTGATCTTTTTACTATTTTTCGGAAATAGACGCCGGGGGGGTGACCCTGATGCAGATGCGAAGTCGACCCTCCAATAACGGCAGTAGCGATCCATAGTAGAGGCATCTAATTTAATAGAGCTCTTCATTTTATGCAGGATAGGGCCTGCAGCCGGCATTGTGGCAACCCAACCTCGCTTTGAGTCGCACATGCCTGCAGCAATACTAT
Organism: Pseudobdellovibrionaceae bacterium; assembly: GCA_002725955.1. Taxonomy (GTDB): domain Bacteria; phylum Bdellovibrionota_B; class Oligoflexia; order Oligoflexales; family Oligoflexaceae. The sequence goes on along the minus strand of PBRN01000104.1, from coordinate 24,098 downwards.
TGTGATATTTGGCGTTAGCAATCTTTACCGCAGCTTTTTTTAATTTACTAATGTCAATGGGGCCCGATTCTGTTGAACTCACCATTTGTACATCTATTTGACTGTCAAATACTTGATTTTGCCATGCGTCCTTTGTTGTCATTTGACGATCTTGATTACAGAATAATGTGTTGAGGCGTTGACTAAGGTCATTTCGAAAGATGACATCAGGTTTTTTTCTGTAAGTACCTGTAATCGCACCAAAAGTAGTACATTGAAAACCAATCAAGAAAATGGCGATTTTAAGTTTCAATGTTGAATCCTTTCGATGTTATCTTAACCCATCAGAGTCAATGATTTTAAATATAGTTTGTAATTGCATGTTGGACGTCCCTTCATATAGTTTACCAATTTTTGCATCGCGGTAGAATTTCTCTGCTGGGTATTCTTTTACAAATCCGTAACCACCAAAAATTTCGAGGGATANTGANGCGATATTTTCAGCTACTTGGCTACTGTAATATTTGGCCATAGCTGCTTCTTTAATAAANGGTAGATTGGCATCTTTTAATCTTGCAGACTGGTANACCAAAAGTCTTGCAGTNTCGAGTTGTGTTGCCATATCAGCAATTTGAAATTGNATACCTTGAAATTCTTTGATTTTACTACCAAATTGATNTCTTTCGTTACTATACTTGATNGCTGCTGCAAGNGCTCCATGAGCTAANCCGATTAACTGAGCCCCAATACCAATTCTTCCTTCNTTTAAAGTATCGATTGAAATCTTATAACCTTTNCCAATTTCTCCAATAACATTTTCTTTTGGTAGTTTTACTTTATTGAAAANAAGTTCACAGGTAGAAGACGCCCGNATGCCCATTTTGTCCTCTTTCTTTCCTACCTTAAANCCATCCATCCCTCTTTCTACGATAAATGCAGTGATGCCTTTATAACCAAGTTNAGGNTTAATATTGGCGAAGACTACAAAAATATTTGCTTCCATAGCATTGGTNATAAATATTTTTTCCCCTTCGAGTAGCCAGTGATCACCNCTGTCTGTAGCTTTGGTNTTNAGGGCAAAAGCATCTGAACCNGANTGAGATTCTGTGAGGCANTATGCTGAAATTTCNCCTGATGCTAACCGTGGTAGTAATTTCTGTTTTTGATCAGGATTGGCATATTTTCGGATAATCGTATTGATAAGGGTATTTTGTACATCGCACAAGACGCCNACGGCTGGGTCTACTTTCGATATTTCTTCAACGGCCAGACATGACATAAAAAAGCTTCCTGCNGNCCCNCCATATTTTTCTTCAATNTCTATACCAAGTAGGCCCATTTCACTCATGGCCTTTAGTATTCCAGGTTCGATTNTTTGATTTTCATCCATCGATTGTACGTGTGGAGCGATAATTTTTTGGGAAAAACGAGCAACCTCGTCGCGAAACAGTGTCTCTTCTTGAGATAGGGTNAGGGGTCCGGTCATTGATNGTCTCCAAGATTCAGAATTTTCTCCTATCCATGTTNTTATCCTGGATTTGATTTTTTTTCACTATGATTGGATGNAGGTTTGGTGAGGTACTATCCATCATTCNTTCNTTGCTNATGTCAATATGGTTTTGCAGTTTATCCGTTTTTGANAGNGATGCNTCGAGTTGGCGTAGNGCNTTGGGTCCTAGTGCGACNCTNGCTTGGCTCTCACTGCCNGTGATCAGCCGTCTGCAGGCTTCNACTAATGAAATAGACTGACGGTTTGCTTGNTANTGCATGTTNTGNAGATGTTTTTCTTTTGGAGATGAGNTTTTNGTAGAATTTCCNANCCACTTTAAATAGTTATTCATNGCTCGAATGATGGGGTTGTTNGTATAGCCTTCCTTCGTGTCTCCCAAGTAACCTTGAAAAGANGAAGCGGCCATGGAGTTGTTTTTTTTGGCTGCGCAAATATCATATCGNGTATGAAGTGCGGCNTTTTTATTGTTCANCTGTTGTAGCTGTTTTTGNAGAGTACGCTCAGATTTNTTGAGCTCCGCTTGTCTTTGAGAAAGCTCCATCATGTCTGTTTGGTCAAATTTNTATTGAGATGGATTGGCAGTGCCATAGAGNCTAGACTTTACNAGCTGGAACCACATNGCTTCTCCTAAAAAGCTACCTTTTCTTTGATAAAAAAGCCAAAGTTGGTTAACGATCTTGCANGTCCAGTAGACTATTGATTTACTTTTTTCTGGAATGATATATTCCCTTTCTCCATAAGATTTGAACTTATTGGCCATTTGTTGNAGGTTGACTTGAATTTGTCCGTTTGTGACTTTTTTNGAAATAAGAATGAGTTTTTCATGACGTTCTCGGGAACGATATTGNTGNTCAAGNTTTTCGAGTTGGTTTACTAGACGGTCAAGCTCGCCNNNCCATTCCTTAGAATTCATCTTGATCTCCTAAAGTCAGGTAGTTCAGGTAAACCATCAGGTATTTTGATTTTTTCGTGATATGGTACTGGNCCCATATCCATNGGCATATCTTTTACTTNATCTNAAGNTTTATTGNTTTTGTTTAAGGTNGGNACAAAATCGAANGCATTAGTTGTCGATTTTTTNTGGGTCAAGNTTNTTTCNCGGCTNTTTTTTAGGTCNGNCAGTTTNTATTCTTTTTTNTCGGANACTACAGGNGGTGCNTTTTTGTTGTCTTCAACCAAATCTGGTAGANCACCAATCTGAGAATCTACGAATGTTCTTGTNGCCTTAAGTCNTTCTCGTGTTTTAGCGCCAAGGTTTAANGTCGGAGTTNTGGCTATGACCTGAGCTTCTTGGAGTGCTTGCAGCGGTGGTGGTGGTTCCGATAATATNTCACTTTTTATNNTTTCATTTTCATTTAGCCANTNTTTCATCTGAATAATTTGGTACTCNGCTTGTTTAACTTTTTCCTGGAGCTGAAGAACTTTTGCTGTTTGATTATCTAGTTCTCGATAGAGCTTAATGAATGTATGNAGGTCTCCAAGNTGCTGTGATCCTANTTTCTTNGCTTGATCCTGTTGCAAGACATTTTCCATTTCNTGAAGNATTTTTGTGTCTTGATCTAATTGAAAATTCTCGGTTTCTAACTCATCNTTGAGCTTCTTTAGTTTCGATAGTCGGAAGGTNCCACTNATTCCNGTNGTTTTTCCTTCTTTTGCTGCTTCTAACCATTCATTAAGNTTGTNNAAATGGTTTTCCAAGTCTTGACCTAAACATAGCCTTTCAGTTAGGAAATGGTCNCAAATTTTAAGTTCTTCAAAGGANCAGGTNTTGAGGTTTGGTAATCCAAAATCAGCNGCATTNCTTTGCGAATTTTCNTTTTCTCGNAAAATTTCTCTAAATACTTTGAGTCTTTTTCTTACTTTTTTTAAACGAGATTCTTTGTTAATAAAGTCTCTCTTNTTAACTGCTCCGTATCTNGCTGCTTTTTCCAAAGATATTTCNANGGAAAGCAGGCGAGCGAGCATTTGATCGAGACTTTTTTCGACGAGGATGTAGTTGTCCTGGCTTTCNTGCCTGGCCATATTTGCCTCATTAGATTATATAGAGAAAATAAGTATGCTGATCGAACCAGTTATACGAAACCGTATAAGCGTTTAGAAATTGTCTGTATCCATTTTGTCATGTTATGTCNCCGTTGTCTATGCAAAGGCCCAGAAACAGGGTATAGTTTGATCAATAGTTTCGTCGGNCTGATCTGCTAGGTGTTCGTGGCTTTATATTAAAAAGCCAATTAATTTGTGGAGTAATTATGTCNTTAGTGAAAAAACCTCTTGTNGAAGCAGCATTTGGCAGANAGCCTGATCGTCAGCCTATTTGGTTTTTGCGTCAAGCCGGCAGATATTTACCGGAATACATGAAGATACGTTCNACTGTTAGTTTNACCGAACTTTGTGCTTCCCCCGAGTTGGCNTCAGAAGTNACGTTACAGCCTCTCCGNAGATACGATGTGGATGCNGCAATTATTTTTTCTGATATTTTGATNCCNCCGACTGCTATGGGNCAAGAATTAACCTTTGGTAAAGGACATGGACCTCAGNTGTCCAATACTGTGAGAAGTGCTGATGATTTAGCCCGCTTAAAAAGCCCTGACGTTGAGAAAGATTTAGGCTATGTAGGTGATGCTATTCAATTAACAAAAAAAGGATTGTCCCCGACTCAGACAATGATAGGGTTCGCTGGAGCTCCTTTCACCGTAGCCACCTACATGATTGAGGGCAGTGGAAGTAAGGTATTTACCGAAGTCAAAAAACTGCTATATGGCAACCTTGATACTTTCAAAGGCTTATTGGAGTTATTAACTGAGGTTACTATAGACTATTTGAGTATGCAGGTGAGGGCAGGTGCTGATTGCCTCATGTTGTTTGATACATGGGCAAATCAGCTCACAGCATTTGACTATCATCAACATGTTTTACCATGCATGAAATTGATTACAGATGAGATTAAATCAAGGCACCCTGAGATACCTCTAATTTATTATCCTGGTCAAGGATCGGATCTTCATCGAGAATTATTAGGATTGAATGTGGATGTGATTGCCGTTGATTGGAGAACCAGACTTAATGAAGCTATAGCAAATTTAAAGAAATTGAATATGGATTACAGTGTTCAAGGCAACTTAGATCCTCAGGCTCTCTTGGGTAATGAAGGTTTTGTTAGGGCAAGAGTTAGACAAGTGATTGAAAATGCCACGGAAGCTAGAGGTCATATATTCAATGTGGGTCATGGGCTCTTGCCTCATCTTGATCCGGATTCCTTGAGTTGGGTCATTGATGAAATACGCAATTAAACATGGATCGTATTTATGGCAGAGCATTTGTATACCTACATTGACCCTCCCTCGAAACGTCACTTAGATAAGGCTTGTGGTCTGTTGGCTGATGGTAAAGTCATATGTTATCCTACTGGCACCAGTTGGGCTTTTGGTTGTGATGCTTCCAGCTCGAAGGGATTAGATAAATTGCATTTACTTAATCCTATGCATCCTAAAGAAAAGTCGCTTAGTTTGATCTGTAACAGTATTTCGATGGCATCAAATGTTGGAAATATTGATCATCAACTGTATCGTATTTTGAAAAAAATATGGCCAGGGCCATATACGGTTATTGTTAAGCGTAATCGCACATTACCTAGGCAAATTAAGGACAAGCGACCAGTTGTGGGTATACGAATTCCTGATAACCCTTTAGTGATTGCTCTGGTCGAAAAGTATGGGCATCCTCTTGCTACCACCTCGGTTCCTTTATCTGCAGAGGGCGCTCCATATAAAATGGGCTTCGAGATTTTTGATAAATTTTCTCATGCGCTGGACTTATTGCTAGATTTGGGCGAGGAACTGCCGGGAACGGAAACTACGGTTGTGGATTTTTCAGATGGATTTCCTGACGTGGTTCGTGTTGGCGCTGGTGATGTCAAGATCTTTGGATAATTCTTATTGCTAGTCCTATGTCTTTCAGTGCATAGTCCCGTTTTTAAATGCATGCGGGAATTGGTAGTCGATATGGCGTTGCGCACAGATAGCCTTCAAGTTATAGATTTCGGAAAGATGTCCTATGGAGAGGCTTGGTCCAGACAGAAACAGTTGCACCAGCAGGTTGTTGAAGGGCTAAGTTCAGGCTTTCTGATTTTTGTTGAACATGCTTCTGTTATAACAATGGGTAAGCACTCCTCTCGAGAAAACCTGTTGCTGAGTGATGAGGACTTTAATCGAAAAGGTGTTGAAATTTTTCAAATTGACCGAGGTGGTGAAGTTACCGCTCACATGCCAGGTCAGTTGGTTATTTACCCAATCTTGAACCTTAGGTCAGGTAATCTTGGCCCTAAGAAATATGTTGCGATGCTTGAAAGCATGATTATCAGAGTTCTTGCTAGTTATGGAATTGAGGCTGGACTAGACTCTAGGGACCCAGGGGTATGGGTTGATAGTCAAAAGGTTTGTGCGATAGGGATCAGGGTTAAGCAGCGAGTGACTATGCATGGTATCGCTTTAAATATAAATAACTCTCTCGACCTTTTTCAGGATGTGGTTCCTTGTGGTATAAAGAACAAAGGGGTGACTACAATGTCGAACCTGCTAGGTCATAATGTAGTATTAGATGAGGTGAAAGCTAAAATTTTAACTTGTTTTGCTCAAGTTAGTCCTTTTACTTTGCAAGAGCGGCTATCATAAGACTATGATCATTTCTTGAAAAGGTAAGCAGACCACCGTATCATCTCTATTAATATTTGTTTCGTGAAGAAGTTTGAGATATCAACTTTAAGCGAGATGCAGGTAGTTTTTGGGTTAGCTAGGAAAGTCTGACTTTTTTATAAGGAGCAAGTTGTATGGATGTAACAGAATCCACTGAGTTCAGTCCAGTTGCAGTGCATCTGCCCCCAACTTCAGATTCAAGGCTTGTTGAAGAAGATAATCAGGATTTTTTGGATTGTTGCAAGAAGACGATAGTTCAACATGCTGCCCATAATCCGATGATGGTGTGCCCAGATTGTAAGCAAATTATCAAATGCTTCGANAATGCAAAAGCTTTTCAGAACTATCGCCGTTTTTGCGCTTCTCGTCATCGGCGAATTTTAGCAACAGTTTTTGAGGAGTGGCATGTTATTGTCTTTAAGTCATATGAAACTTATTCGACGTAAATATTTANTTATGTTGTGAAAGCCACTCTNNATNNAGAGTGGCTTTTTTTTAGCCTGTGCCTTTTNATATCTNGTTTGTNAATCTCAGGTCTATTGGATATTNCGGAATAGGCTCCAGCCCCTAAGGTAGGTATAAGCCGTAATTAACTGATTATCGTTTCTCTGAAATTGTGGCCAGTTTTTGGTNTGCGTTAATAGNCCTGATGATTTGGCTAGGTTACTCAAGTCNGTTCCTATGATATGTCTTTTTAGATCAGCTTCTTTTTTCTTTTTAGNAGATNGNATTGTCATTTTACTGCTATAGACGATGACATCAGGCTTAATGCCTTTAGCTTGAATAGATCGATCGTTTGGCGTGTAATATCTTGCTACNGTNATTTTCAGTCCGGCCTTGTTAGGAAGCGATACNAGAGTTTGAACTGAACCTTTGCCAAAAGATGTTTGTCCCATCACCAGAGCTCGTTTATGGTCTTGTANAGCNCCAGCAACAATTTCAGAAGCTGAGGCTGAGCCTGCNTTGATTAGNACGATGATTGGAAATGATGTCCATGATCCTCTCTTATGAGCAAATTCTCTTTCCACATCATCATTATTTCGACCGACAGTCGAAACGATAACNCCACTNTCTATAAAGAGATCNGATATTTGAACAGCTTGTTCCAACAATCCGCCGGGATTATTTCTTAAATCTAGGATNAGGCCTTTTATTTCCTTATGCTTTTTNTTGTACTTNTGNAGGGATTTTAGCATTTCCGTTGTAGTTTCATCCTGAAAACTNGCGATTCTTGAATATAAGATATCATGACCCAAGTTATTGGATTGTACAGACTTTATTTTGATGACTTCTCTTTTAAGAGTAAATTCNATTAATTTTGATTGTCCNGATCTTTTGACTTGCAGAACAATAGNAGAGTTAGGTGGCCCGCGCATGGCTTCAGCAGCNACTTCTCTTTTCATCTTTGATACTTTTTTGCCATCAATGNTAACTATTTCATCTCCTGCTTTGATTCCCGCCCGCTCAGCTGGTGTGTCTTCTATTGGGTTAATGACTATTANNTTTCCTCTTTCATGAGAAATCATAATACCTACNCCACCAAACTTCCCTTTGGTATCTATCGTGAGNTGNTCGAAAGCTTGGCTGGGCATTAATGATGTATGAGGATCNAGTTTTTTTACTATTCCATTCAGAGCATTNTCGACTAANTCACCTTGTTTTACTTTTTTGGGATCGACATATAGGGTTTCAAGATAATAAAGACCTTGNGCTAAAGTTTCTAGGGATTGATACCTTTCATTTGGTTCAGGCCTTGTTGTGGAATGGTTTTGAGCAAANGCTGCAGNATTGAACANAAGAAGGGNATAGCTAATCAGACATAGGTACATGAGANACTCCCAGAAATTTGCATCCTGCATATTATATATGAGAGGTGGTTGCTTGACTGCAACTATTTCCNGAGAGTTTTAGGCTTATTATTGGTTAGGTCAAGGTNAAANTTATTTCAAGCTAGAAGGAATTGTTTTTTTGNCGTCTGTTTNCCGNCCCTNTTCTNANCGCTGTTCGNAGNANNCTTTTNGCCCTTATTTTATCTTCCTGATTAATTTGCTTTATTTTGAGGTANTTTCTTAAAAAGTTAATAGCCTTCCTTTTCTTNCCATGGCGGAGATAGTTCTGAGTAAGGGCATTAACAGGNTCAAAACAAATACTGCAGGCATTGCGTGCCTGATTAAACTTTTTTCGGGCNAGNTNATTTTTTTTCATCGTTTCATAGACTTGNCCAAGTCTCATCATACTAATATAATTGTTNGGATTTTCAAGNAGCGCCCTTTTATACTGTCTTTCTGCAGCTTTATANTTACCGTTTCTTTCATAGCAAAAAGCTAAATTNTGATATACNCGTTCATGATGNGGGTAGGAGTGGAATGAATTCATCTTTTGGATATCTTTAAGCTTCTTAATGGCTTTTTGGGTTTTACCCGCTTCAATCCAGGCNGAACTAAGGTTCAGTTGAGTTGAGATTTTGGGGTCTATTCTAATCGCTTTTTGGAAAAAATGTATTGCTCTTGTTGGATTACCCATNGCNAATTGAGTTAAGCCCATTANATTCAAGAAATCNGCATCACNTTGATTGTGTTTCAAAAGCTTGCGAAGCTCTTTATTTGCAAGCCCNGGNGCCCCTTTNTTTAGCATTTCTACAATGATAGTTTTTTGAGAATTNAGTACTTCNGTTTTACTCTTCCTAGTATCTTTCGTTGGGATTGTTTGACAGGCGGTCACAATTGTAATAAAAAATAAGATAAACCTCTTATTANAAATATAGTTTTTATTAGCCNTGAAACGCAGACAATNNTGTATTCTGTTTAGTGANGGCANCNACTAATACCTCAGAGGTCTATTTACGGGATATGTTATAACTATAATATTACCAGAAATCTTAACCTAAGGCTGCTTAAGATATCTNTTTCTGAGTAACNAAAATAGAAATGAGGTNATAGATGGATCAAGATCANGATGAAAAGCAAGCAACNCAAATTGATTACCCCGGACGATTCGGNGANATGATGCGAGTGGCTCGTGAAAAAGCAGGTTACTCGGTAGAGTGGGTTGCAATGTCGACTCGCATATCTTTTCAGTTTGTTCAGGCTATGGAAGATGGAAGGCTTGAAGACTTACCTGGTGAAGTATTTGGCCGTGGTTTTATTAGAAACTTATGCAAAATATATAATGAGGATGAAAAGCTATTTCTGGATGCTTATGAAGAAGCCGTTGAGTTTAGTTCCGGTAGCCCATGTCAAGAAAAGAAGGTTAGAGCTGAAAATTTAGTAAGATTGAATAATAGAGATAAGAAAAATATATTTGAATTCAAGTGGTTGAAGCCTTTATTTGGTCTTAAATATAATGGTATCTATTTCATTTCTGCCTTTTCTACGGTTTTAGTCGGAATGATTGGTTATCTTGCATATGATCATTTGGCATCTGATTCTATTGTTATTGAAGGAAATGAGGTCGTTGAAGCAAATATTTCTTCAGAAAAAGTAGAAACTTCTCAGAAAATACCTGAAATACAACAAATGAAAAAAAATAGTAACAATATTCAAAACGAACAGCAGATTAAGTTGGCCAAACCTCTCCCGATCGATATTGGGTTAGCTCCAAATTCTTCTCTAGATAGGCATATAGTTGAGATCTTGGCAAAGGAAAAAGTAAAAATTAGATATCTGTCAGACGGGTCTCGATGGAATACTCGATTACTTGAACCCCAAAATCATCGATTGATTTTTGAGAAGTCCGCAGAGCTTCTAATCTTTGATGCCGCTGCAGTATCTTTAACTTATAACGGTAAGAAGCTTGGTTCCTTAGGTAGGAAGGGGCGTATAAGAAAATTGAGTTTTGAATAGTTTAATAAAGTTAGTATTTTTTTAAGTTTTTACAAGTGAGCTGTTAACTCGCAAGTTATAAAGCTTTGTTTTAAGCTAAAGGTTACTTGACTTGCTCCGATTACTACTATGAAGGTTCTAAGCCTTCAACCAGGTAGGAAAGAACCTGTTGTGGTTCTGTTGGGGTGAAGTGATGTGCGGGTTCAAGATGGACCGGATTGCCAGGAGGGTAGTTCAAAGACTCCATAACCTATCTAACAACTGCCTGGTTCCCTTACCTCCTTCAAATTTTCCCAATTGTTCCGTTAGCTAAATTCTATAATTATTACTGTAATATTGATTGTTTGCAACGCTTTGCTATTTCGAGTAATAAGATCCTTGGAGTTTTCTCTCTGGTCATAGATCCTTTTTGGAGAACTTGGATGAAAATGCTTATTTCCGTCAATGATGTCAGGTCTCTATGCGATGAGTGGCGGCAGCAGTCTAATACTATTAGCTTTGTTCCTACGATGGGTGCTCTTCACGAAGGACACCTTTCGTTAATGAGGGAGGCAAAGTCACGTGCTGATAAGGTGATAGCCAGTATTTTTGTTAACCCTAGTCAGTTTGGCCCCAATGAAGATTTCTCAAAATACCCGAGGACCTTGAAAGATGATGAGGCCAAATTGGCGGATAGTGGTGTTGATGCTTTGTATGTTCCCAATGCAGGGGATATGTATCCGGATGGTTTCCAGACCTGGGTTTCAAACGAAGGTTCTTCCGACATTTTATGTGGAGCATCTCGTTCTGGGCATTTTCGTGGTGTTCTTACCGTAGTGCTCAAGCTATTCAACCATGTAAGTCCAGATTTTGCTGTTTTTGGCAGCAAAGATTACCAGCAGCTGGCTTTGATCAGGAAAATGGTTGAAGACTTATGTCTTAATATTGAAATTTTATCTGGAGATATTGTGAGAGAATCCGATGGATTAGCTATGAGTAGTCGGAATCGCAATCTCATACCGGAGCATCGTGATCTTGCGCCTAAGCTTTATCAGGGTTTACTGGAGGTCGAAAAGGCCTATAAAGATAGTGGGCTTGAAAAAGCTAAATTAATTCGAATTTTTAATGACTTTATCAAGTCATCTCCTGAAATCGAGATGGAATATTGTGAAGTAAGAAGTGCTAAAGACTTGCAGGACGTCGAAGATGATTTTCAAAACTCTGTAGTTATGTTGATTGCGGCAAAGTTGGGTGACGTTCGTTTGATAGATAATCATGTATTAGCTGGATTAGATACATAGTGATTTATTTTGAAGGTTTAATGAAGTGGTTTTCTTGGTTTGTAACCCCACTATATTGGTGGGTCGTAACGAGAACCAATTCATCAAACGTCAAAAAAGAACTTGCCTTAAATCAAGATTTACCAGTCCTCTATATTTTACCTAGAAGGTCTTTTATTGATTTACTAGTTTTGGATAAAATGTGTAAACGTGAAGGACTGCCCAGCCCCAAGTATAGGCTTGCGGACTTAAAGAAAAGTGGTCAAGCAGCTGCTATTTTCCTTTCGAAACCAGGTTTTTGGAATAAGCGAGGCATTCCTCAACCCGCACCGGGTATGGAGACTTTGGTTCAAAGATTATCATCCGTGCCTAAGCAAGATCTAGAAATAGTACCGGTGTCAGTTTTTTGGGGTAATGTTCCAGGTAAACAGAAGTCTATTTTTAAACTGATATTTAACGATGAAGAAAATGCAGGTATTTTTCAAAAGCTTCTGATTATATTGGTGCAAGGGCGAAATAACATAATCCATTTTGCTAAGCCTGTGTCCTTCAAAAAGCTGATGACACCAGGTTTCTCTGAGGATGCTGTAGCTCGGAAGCTTAGGCGGGTGTTAAGGGTTCATTTTCGCAGTCAAAGAAATATAATTCTAGGCCCTAAACTGTATCATAAACATAGGGTGATTCAGCATGTTGTGCATAGTCTTCCCATTAAGAATTATATAGAGGAAACGGTTAAAAATGAGAAGGTGCGTGCCATTAGATTAGAGGCTAGAGCAAGAAGTTATGTAAGAGAAATTTCAGCCGATATGAATTTTTCTGTACTTCGTGTTTTTGACATAATTTTANATCGACTCTTCAATAAGTTATTTGATGGAGTAAGAGTTGAAAACTTAAATTTGGTTAAGCAATTGATGATGCAGGACTATGAGATTGTCTATGCTCCTGTGCATCGAAGTCACCTTGACTATCTTTTGGTGAATTGGACGTTATACACACAGGGTCTAGGTTCNCCTCATACGGCAGCAGGCATAAACCTAAATTTTTTTCCAATTGGTGGTTTTTTNCGACGAGGTGGCGCTTTTTTCTTGAGGCGNAGTTTTGCCGGNAATAAGCTTTATGGNTTGGTTTTCNCNGAATACCTTCATTTTCTCCTTACTAATGGTTATCCTTTAGCTTTTTTTCCTGAAGGAGGNCGGAGTCGCACAGGGCGAATGCTGNCTCTNANAACAGGAATGATTTCGATGATNGTGCAGAGCTTTCTAAGGAACTCGGATCGTCCTATCGCAATAGTACCAATTTATCTTGGCTATGATAAGGTTCCGGAGATCAGAAGTTATTTAAAGGAGCTAAGAGGTCAGAGCAAAAAGAGNGAATCTTTGATGGGTTTCTTTAGGGCNCGTAAATCTCTNAAAAGCTACTTTGGAAAAGTNTTTCTTAACTTTGGTGANCCGATAAAGNTACAGGAATACCTCGATAAACATCAGCGNGATTGGAATGATCCNAAATGGAAAAATCAAATTAGGGCNGAATGGATGCCTCGTGTGGTCGACGATTTGGCNCGTGATNTATCNGCAAAGATGAATGCNGCAGCAACTATCAATGCAGTTTCATTAGTATCAATGGTTATGCAATCTTCTGTACATAGTGCNATGTCTGAAGATGAATTAAAGTTAGTTCTAAATTGTTTTAAATCATTNCANGTTAAACTTCCATATAGCTCNCTAGTTATCAATCAACTGTTAACAGCGGANCAAGANATTGCNCATGTGGAAAAACTAGGNGTTTTGCANCGGTATGTTCATGATGGCGGCGATGTNCTTTTTCTATCAGAAACAGATAAANTTATGACAGAATATTACAAAAATAATATTTTGCANTTATTTACNATACCTGCNTTAGTNGCCCGGTTTTTTGCTCATAAAGAATCTATGAATAAGGATGATCTTATTCAAGGATGTTTAGAATTNTATCCTTTTTTGAGAGAAGANTTTTTTCTGCCNTGGTCTATTAAGGAGGCAGAANAATATCTATGTCAGCTAGTTGAATTATTTTTGCGTTTAGAGTTACTTTTACCAACAGATGATCGCNNAGTATATATNCGTCCTNNAGTTGANGGTGTCGGCTATCAGTCNCTCATGCTNCTNTCNAATACTCTTGGCTTTGTNTTTGAAAGNTATACCATCGTCTCTCTTTTATTGCTGAAATATGTTGACGNAGANTCTCTGGANATAGCTATATTTGAAAAACAGTGTCAAAGTATGGCGCAGAGGCTTGCTATTTTGAATGGTNTTGTAAATCCNGGNACTGTTGATAAAGGTTTATTTCGCTCTCATTTAACTCAACTAAGAGAAATGGGCTATATCGAAGTCGACAAAGAGAATCGAATGAAAATCTCACCATCAATAAAAGATATTGCTCTGCGATCTCAGTTTCTATTAAGCAATGAAGCTAGAATGAGTATCTTGAGAGCTACAGGGAATGCTATAGATGTCTAAGTGGAAGTATCAAGGTTCTGANAATACCGATGATTTAGAGAAAACCTCTAAGATTCGCAAAAAAAAGCGTATCCGNAAAGGTGATAGAAAAGGTGAAACCCCTTTTGAACTTGCTGAAGAAAAATGGNATCTAGANAAAAATTCAGATCANTTTGCAGCNCGTGTTGTTGAAGTTCATAAAAGGTATGCTTTTGTTTCCCCCGAACCGGAAAAGGGTGACATNAAGACNAAGGATGTGTGGTTAGCAACAGTAGCAAGAAAGTTTCTCACCTCTGAAAAAATGGAGAGAAATTTAGTTGCAGTTGGAGATAGAGTTCTNTGTCGTAAGGCTGGGNATGATGAAGANGATGTAGATACTGATATCCCTCGTTGTGTCATTCTGCATCAGAGCCCGCGGGATTCGCAGCTATCTCGCCGGGANCCCATTACGAATACGAGGTCACANANTCTGGCGTGTAATATAAGTCAGGTCGTGGTCATGGCAAGTTATTTGGGNCCTAAAATAAGGTGGGGTTTAGTAGANCGTTACCTGGTCGTAGCAGAAGAGCAGGGTTTACCTGNTGTNNTGGTTTTCAATAANCGNGATTTGTTGGANCGTGATGGTACAGATGCATTTAAGGTGGAATGTGAANACCAAGTNAATAATTACAGATCTTTGGGTTACGAAGTATTTTCTATCTCAGCTATAGATTCTAAGGATTCNGAGNTGATTCGATTGCGTAAAATGATGGCATCTAAAATTACGGTNTTTTCAGGTCACTCAGGCATAGGTAAATCTTCGTTAATTAATCTTTTTGATCCAGAAATAGTTCAGGAGGTGGAAGAAAACTCGAATATTTCCTATAAAGGGAGGCATACAACGACTTACGCTAGTTTAATNAAGCTTGGTGTAGGAGGGTATGTTGTTGATACTCCAGGTATTCGAAGTTTTCTCATTGAGGAAAGAAATTCTATTGATCTTTCATATGGTTTTGTCGAATTTCGCAAACGGATGGGGCAATGTAAGTTTCGTGAATGCAGGCACATTGACGAACCTGGGTGTACCATATTGGATGCTCTGAACAAGGGAGAGATTGCAGCCTTGCGCTATCGATCATACCAGAATTTGTTGCTCGGACAATCTGGCCGTGAGGGGCGTAAGCATTTGGATAAAGACGAGCCTGATTTTGAACCAGAATGATTAAAGGGAGGACCAATGTCCTATCAATTTGAAGAATCCGACGAATTAAAAATGTTGCGGGAAACCGTCAGGAAGTTTGCGGAAAATGAGATTGCGCCGGTTGCTAAAGAACTAGATGAAAAAGAAGCTTTTAGTATCGACCTTACTAAAAGGATGGGAGAATTGGGGCTGTTTGGAACTATTATTGATCCAGCGTATGGTGGCCAAGGTATGGATTATTTATCCTATATCGTAGTTGTCGAAGAGTTGGCTCGGATTGATGGTTCTCAGGCTGCAACGATCGCTGCTCATAATAGCCTGGGAGCGGGACCACTATATTATTATGGTAATGAAGAACAAAAGAAAAAGTATTTACCGGATCTATGTACCGGAGAGGGTTTATGGGCCTTTGGTTTAACTGAGGCTGGTGCAGGTAGTGATGCTCAGGCTAGCCGCACGACTGCAGTATATGATAATGCTAATGATGAGTGGGTTATTAATGGTTCGAAAATTTGGATCACTAATTCGGCTTCAGAATTGACAAAGGGCATTACTGTTCAGGCAGTCTCAGGGAAGCTAGAAAATGGTCGTCCAGAGATGACTTGTTTTATTGTGCCAGCTGATGCTAAAGGGCTTACTCGAAAAGTTATGCATGATAAGATGATGTGGCGTTCCTCAAATACTGGGGAACTCTACTTTGATGATGTGCGAGTCCCAGGTGATGCTATTCTTGGAGTTCGTGGTAGTGGTTTTAAACAAATGATGGAGACTCTTGATAACGGTCGATTATCAATCGGTGCGATGGGTTTGGGTTTGGCCAAAGGTGCTCTCGATATGACCCTTAAGTATGTTCAGGAACGAGAGACTTTTGGGGTAAAAATTTATAAACATCAGGCTATTTCATTTAAGCTGGCAGAAATGGCTACCAGAATTGAGGCTGCAGAAAACCTGATGTATAAGGCTGCATGGCTTAAACAAGAGAATAAACCCTTTGAAAAAGAAGCTGCTATGGCTAAACTTTATTGTTCTGAAGTTGCGGAGTATTGTTCCAGGGAAGGGCAACAAACTTTTGGTGGCTATGGTCTGATGAAAGAATATCCAATCGAAAGATTTTACCGTGATGCAGCCTTGCTTCGCATTGGTGAGGGAACCAGTGAAATTCAAAGAATTGTTATTGCACGGCACTTGGGCCTTCGTTGATTTTTTGAAGGCTTCGGTACGAAAATGTCGTTTCGTTTGTCTCTTGATGGTTGGTTTTTGTCTTCAGGGTTGTGTTGGATTTTCTTCATATGACGATCTAACAGTCTCTATCGAGACCTTAGCTTTATTCAACCAGCGGCGTTCGGCCGATTATAAGGGTGAAGATTGGCGTGGTGATTGGCTTTTCCGTCGCGAGAGATTAGAGCTAATTGATACTGGACTGCGTAAGACGAAGCCTGATTTAATTTTCTTTCAGGAGTTAATGGCTCGACGAGGTAGTCCTTCAGATTCTGATAGAAATATATTGATGAGGGGAGCTTTACAGGGGTACGACTGGGACTACTTTCCGGTTCGCTATTGGAGTGATACTCAGGAAAATGAATTCCATGCCGTGGCTTTTGGTCTGCCTATTCGGTCGGAAGAGTATACTATAGAGCTAAAACGCTTCTGGAAACTTGGAGCTGATGGTGGGGTAACATTATCTGTGATTCGGCTTTTAGGTCAGCGGGTTCTGCTTTTTAATACTATGGCTCCTTCTTTAATGGATGATGGTCGGTGGTATCAGGATTTGGACAATGCACTTACTGAAGCACTAAAGCTAAAACCAACCTGTTTAGAGCGCGTCATTATAGCTGGCTACCTCCCTTTGAAGTTTAATTCATTTTGGTACAATCAGTTTAAATCTAGATTTAGTTTAAAAGACACTGCCGAAGGTGTCTGTGAGGTCGCTTCTGATTGTTATACAGCTAGCTTAGATAATGAGATTTTTGCTAGTGCTTCTGGCAATGAGTCTCCTGGACAGAAAGATCGAATACTGGTTCACAAGAATGTGCGTGTATTCAATAGTGGAGCAATCTTTCGATCGCCTAAAGAAGTGTCAGACTTGAAGGGGAAGTACGGCCTGAAAAAAATTTGGCCTTCCCTAAGGTATGGTTGGGGGGCTTTAATTCAGCTACCCAGATGTCTATGATTTTCCTTTATTTGTCATAATGTAATNNCAATTCTACATGAAGTTGACCATAATNCCCCCTATTAAAGAGGTTCCGTGTAATCTATTGGTTTTTGTTCCTCTCCATCGTGAAAAGGATATATTCGTCATGATGTTGGGAGCATGTTGCCAGATAAGACNGGCTTTCAGNGAGAAACCAACTTGCGCTTGATAACTTTTATCTTTTTGAAGCGGTANNCCCTTTTTTATTAANGGGTTNAGGTANGACATTCCTGGGCCTGCTAGTAAATAAAACGGATGCCATANCCTGANAATATATANTGAGTCATGTGTCAGNGCTTGAATAGGCAACAGTTGATTCTTCTCTNTTTTTATAAATACGATATAATGTAAACCAATTTCCATCATCCATNGTTGTGACAGNTTATGAAAATAACTNATTCTCATCGTATCTTCCTTGCTAAACAAATGTAAAGCAGAGTGAANNACGGGCTTTGATTGNACCCCTGAGATACTTANATAGTCATCCAAAAAGTTATTAATTTGATANCGGGGTACATTGTTATAGTCGGATCCATAAGCTGGAAGATAGACTGTTACTACGATGGTTATGANTAGTCGCTTTAGCATATTAGGCTCTGAACTTAGTTTATTATACATAACATCAGTATATGCGATTGATTGCTCTTGGAAAATGATCTTTTCTTCTAATTCTCTAAATAACGACAAATTATTTTTGAATTTNNTGGGCAANGATTGCCCGGATATNTTGAAAATTGTTTAGGTATACTCANTTCAGGCCTTTATATTCAAAATTACGTTCTTTGAATTTTNTCTAAGTACTCGATGGTTCAAATAAGGNAAAAAATGGCAGAANTCGNGAACACAAAAGAAATTAATNATGAGNCNAAAATTGTTAGCCGGGAAAGAATATATCGTCTTATAAACCAAATGTGCGATGCCCNNATGAAAGTTATCATTAGAATGAAAGATGGNGGTAGNAAGGCTGTNCGNGCTACTTTTGACCATNTANTGGGAAGGACTCTTTTCTTTCNAGANATNTCTATAAAAGGNTTAAAGTTACTGAGAACAGCAAANGTTCTTAAANTTGAAGTNTTGGGAATGCCAACNAGAGTCATGTTTNTATGTAAATTAGATAAGCAGTCNAAGGGTGTTATCGGTGTNCAACTGCCTTCGAGTTTGGTGAGTATTGAAAGAAGNGGAACCACTCGATACCCTACAATACCACAAAAAATGGCTTANNTTAANCCNTATGACCTTTCGGTTGAATCAACTAAAATGTCTGCTCCTCCTTCGTTTTCANCATATGGTGATATGATGAANTGGCTGTCAGTAGCAGATATGAGTAATTCTGGNGTNAGCTTGATAACNCGTTTTCCNGGGATTATTGATAATTGGAGTGCTGGAGATGAATTAAAGGCNCAGCTATTTTTGCCGCTAGTTGCTCCTNTAGANGTTGATGGAACGGTTAAGTGGGTTAAGAAACAGAAGATTAGAATTCCATCATCAGGATTAGAACGATACTTACANCAATTTAAGGTAGGNATNGAGTTTTCCGACTTAAGAGNTGATCAGCTAATTATTATTGATCAATTTCTATTAAATTTATCTATAGGTGATGCTGTATGAGATTATCTAAACATGATTTTACTTTGTTCGTAATCTTTTTNTCGATGATNCANGTGTCATGTAGTCANATTGANNGTCTCTTTGGTGAAGAGACGGAAGCCTAAAGAAGTTGCCACTATAGAGTCAACNGAAAGTTCAGTAGCTAGACCGATTCGANCANAATTNAAAGATCGGAATGGGAAGACTATTGTTGTGTTAGATGANGCNTCTTACCCNAAATATATTCTNCCAGAAGAAGATCGTCGAGANTTAGATCTTACGATTAGTAAGCTCAANCTTGTTATTCANCAGATAGAAAATAAACTNAAAAAACAGCAAGAAAANATTAAAGTNCTTGAAAANGGTTTATTGCTAGGTGTTATTCCAGAGGAATTGAANGTAGANTATCAGATTGGTGAATCTTGGCATCATCCTGGATCTNCTATAAATAAAATNANGAAACCTGANAANAAGNTTGTGATTNAGCCNAAAAAAGAAAAGATTGANGCTGTAGCNAGCGAAATGACTATGAGTGANAGNCGTGAATATCGGAAACAACTGGTCGAAGCTCAGACTTTTTTTGATCAGGGTAAATATGGCCAAGCAATAGCAGCTTTTGGAAAGGTGGGCCATAATTTTAGAGAGCGAATTAATGAGGGTAGTCATCTATACTGGATTGGTTTGAGCTGGTTTCATCTCAGAGAGTATAATTCGGCCAAGCAAGTGCTCACACAATTTATTTCTCAATACGGTTCTCATCATTTAGTGCCACGAGCTCATTTTTATATAGCTAAGGTCGATCAAAAGACAGATTTACCTGAGCATGCGCTTAATAGATGGAATAAGGTAATCGACACTTTTCCGGATAATGAAGCAGCTGAAATGTCTAAGTTGGAGATAAAGCAATTTGAAAACAATTTATGACAAGATCTTAATGGTCAAGATAATAGTCTTTGTATTTGCTTCTTTTTCTGCTGCATATAGCCAGGATCAAGAATCTAATAATATCCAAGTAGAGGAGCTGGACAGTAATAACGATCAGGGGCAAGAAGAGATTCAACAAGAAGAAAATAATTTACAAGAATCTGAAGATAACTCTTCCGCAGATGATATTGAACAGGGTCTTGAAGTTGATAGTGATCTAGATTTGGATTCAGATCCACCTTTGCAGCTGAACGATAATACACAGGTTCAAGAGGATAATTCACTTCTAGGTAATCTAAATAATAATCAAATCTCAAATGATAATGAGTTAGGTCAGACGGGATCTAACGATAATGATTTAGATCAGCAAGTGTCTAACGATAATGAGTTGGGTCAGGAAGTATCCAACGATAATGATTTAGATCAAGTATCTAATGGTAACAATAATTCGAATGAGAATGGTTTAGATCAGCTTTCTAATGGCGGTAGCAATCTAGATCAGAATGGTATGAACCAGCTCTCTATTGAAGAATATCCCGTAGAAGATATGATGTCTAATGAGCAGATTATGAATAATAACGGTAATGAATTCAATCCTATGGAGCAAAATACCGATCTAATGCCTGTGCCAGATAATCAACAACCTGATATTGGGCCTGAGGTTGAGGCTTTAGTAGAAACTAATGACTTTGGTGGTGTGCCTCCAATCATTGGTACACGTAGGAATATGGCAGCGGGTGAGGCTCCTGAGANCTATNGAGTTGAATATGGTGATACNCTTTTTGATATTTGTGATCAGCTAATTGATGAACCNGATTATTGGCCNAAATTGTGGTCTTTGAATCCTTTTATNAAAAANCCTCACTTTATTTTTCCTGGGATGCAGCTTAGCTTTTATCCTGGAGATTCNGANATACCNCCATTTNTGCAGGTTGTTACAGAAGATGAAATCGTACCTGTTGATAAGGGNGATATTGAAGAAAAAGAGTTGGTTGCNACTACAAAAAAGAAAAAGCAGGTTTTGTTAAGGGAAGTAGAAGGNGANGCCCAATTNAGTGGATTATTAACGGCAAAAGATATCGAACAAATACCNGGAGTAACNCTTCCTTTTGAGACTTATGGNNAAGTTTATACCGCTCAANAAATACCGGTGAATCTACCNGCTTTTTACTTTGAAGATGAATTGGAGCCNTTGGCTGTNGTNAGAGCGGGAGTAAATGGTAGTTTTTTAACTGGTGAANCCCAGAGCTTATTCATGGATGTTGAAGAAGATGTTGTNAAGGGTACCTCTTATACCGTGGTTAGACCTGGNCCTAAAACATATACAAAGAAGAATAGCGATTATGTAGGTTATCGNTATGACTTTGTTGCGCATATAAAGATAAAAAATAAGTCCAATGGAGATGTAGCNATAGGAAGGGTNATGCGCACCAGACTCGGGGTCAAGCCGGGAGATATGATTATTCCATATCGTTCAACAAGAAGGTCAGTGCCTTTATCGATAGATGGCGAAAGTCAAAGTTTTCGGTCAGAGATTGTTGGTTTTGATTTCAGCAGAGGTGTTTTTGCTGGAANAGGTTTCTTTGTTTTCTTTGANAAAATCAATGGTCAACCTAATGTTGGTGCATTGNTTGATATTTATCAAAANGTCAATGATCAGACTGTTGTTTTCAAGGATTCNGAACTTCCTGATATAGGGCGCCGCGTGGGTAGNGCGNGAGTGATTGATACTCAGGGAAGTGTTGTGACAGCTTATGTTATGAAAAATGTTGCAGAAATAAAGATTGGTGATCGCGCTGCNATTCAGCCTCTNTAGCTNNATGCCTTTTGNCGTAGTTTCTTCCGGTACATTCTAACGCTTCNTTTCAGGTCTTTCACAGTTANGGATGCCGCTTCACCANAGCTCTNGTGATGAGATATCTAAGAGGCTTCATTTAAGGAGCCTATATGAATCATTTCACTACAGAGTACTTACATTGTTTGTTTGGTCACGTTTTATCTCAGTTAACCAGCCGNTGGATTCCTCCTCCGATCGCATGTCAACCTATCGAGATTGATCAAAAGCNTCTTCAAGAAATTAGTCAAGAGGNTTGGTGTGAGATGCTCGATAAAGTATGGCAGTCTAGTCCNTGGGCNGGNATATTTAAAAAACAACTTAATGNGGATGTCNGGGANTTNGGNGGAACTACTCATCGGCATATNCGATTAGTTGCTGATCATGGAGGNCATTATATCGTCTGGTCAGATTATTCTTATCCTTTTTTATTGAGGCAAATACCAGATGCCCCTTTGGCACTNTCTGCAATAGGTGACTGGAGTTTGNTNGAAAANCCGATGATAGCCATTGTNGGTTCCAGGAAGGCGAGCGCATTTGCCCTTTTCCAGGGAGAAAAACTTGGGATGTGGTTGTCAGATCGTGGNTATTTAGTGGTAAGTGGAGGTGCGTGGGGNTGTGANTCAGCAGCNCATCAGGGTGCTCTAAATTCGGANATATGTCCGATTCCCACAGCTGTTGTTTTAGCTTCGGGCNTGCAGCATCCCCANCCAGTATTNAATCATAGTTTTTTTTCNGAGCTATNAGGTCGNGATGGGCTATTTATTTCGGAACGNTTATGGTGGCAAAATTGTCGCCCTTGGGATTTTCCTATANGAAATCGTATTATTTCTGGACTATGTGAACAAACAATTGTTTTACAGGCNTCTCTGAGATCNGGNACGATGTCCACNGCCAAAACTGTATTGGATCAAGGGAGGGAAGTTGTTGTGTTGGTTCACCCGGATCAAGATATTCATAATGAAGGTGGAAATAGATTGATGGAAGAAGGTGCCAGAACAATAAATTCTGCTGAAGATTTTCTTGCAGATATCAATGGANTTTAGGTTTCAAAAATCACGCATCTTTCTTTTTGCTTTCCCCGCTGTAAAGTTTTAAGCTNTTTGTTGAGCCAAAGCTAAACATCGTTACGATTTCACTGTCCTTTTGATTAGNTCAGTGGAATGTGAACATTCAGGTTTATGATTTAATTCATCTGTGTGTCTTCGGGNGGTTTGAATGAGCGATGTTGGTATTGCAACGGGATGGTGGAAAGTTGTTGCCGAAATGGCAGAGCTGGTTTCCTATGGTTACGAAGAACACGAATTAATTGAATGGGAAGTGAAAAGAGANCTNCAAAGTCTNGGTTTTCCNAATGAAGATATAANGAAAGCTGTTGAGTGGATTGAGAAAGCTACTCTCTCGGGTAATCTGAGTGAATCTTTGGCGATGTTGCAACCCCAAGGTGAAGGTGTGAGAATTCCTAATCCACTTGAACAAGCCTGCTTGTCAGANGAGTTATGGAAAAGAATAGAAATTTGNCGNCAAAAAGGCTTAATTAGCCTNGATTTGGTAGAAAAAATAGTAGAAGGGGTCCGTGCAGTCGATACTAGAGACTGGGACGATGAAGATGTAGCAGTTTTGATGATGGAGATAATGACATCAGTTTTGCCCTATACCACGGGGAAAATGGTTGCCGATATTCTTGANGGAAATTCATCNGTAAACTATTGCTAGAATCATNACCTTTTTGCTGTGGTNAGGAGCAGCATGGATGTTTTTCTAGTGTTAAATAAGATCATTTCTAAGTTTGAATCTAACTTTAATCTTGATGAAATACTAATAAATGGCACTCGTTCGATGGTTTGTATTGACTCTGAGCAGGTTACTCACCTGTCACCGTTTGATAGTGCTTACCAGATACGCTCATGGATGCAGGGCTTTGCCAAAATGCAAGGTGTTCGTCTAGATCCGGTCGAGCCGGTTGCCGGTGGGAGCTATTTTCATTCAAAGTTAGGCCTCATGTTTCGTTGGCATTTTCTGTTGCCACCAATAGCTGATTTAGGTGGTTTAATTAGTTTTAGGCGGCATAGATTAGATGAAATTGGGCTTAGCTCATTCGATTCTTGGGCTATGTTTGAATCTGTTTTAGATGAGGGGTCTAACAGGCCACTATTCATTTGTGGCCCGACTGGAGCAGGTAAAACCTCATTTATGGTAGCTTGGCTGAAAAAATACTTCAGAGACAAGAGAGTCGTTCTTATTGAAAAATTGGCTGAGATACCGCCAATTGAACCTCATTGGATACGCTTGTTAGAGAGGCAGGCAAACCTGGAAGGCATAGGCAAGTTTTCTATGAATCGATGCGTTCAAGAGGGTTTGCGTTTGCGTCCTGATCTTATAGTTGTCGGTGAAGTTCGGGGAGATGAGTCAGTGGCCTTATTTCAGAGTTTTATGTCTGGGCATGGGGGGGCGGCTGCGACTATGCATGTTGCTTCTCCTCATTTAATCATTACAAGGTTAGTTCAGTTAGCTTCCGAAATTACGGAAAGTTTTTGGAGTGCTTGTTTTAATGTCGTTCAACCGATGGCGATAATGCTTGAAAGGGGCACTCCCCCGAGGATTGAGGGAGTTTATACCTGGAAAGATTCTTGCTTTACTTCTTTTTT
>PBRN01000103.1 GCA_002725955.1 Pseudobdellovibrionaceae bacterium | reverse complement strand
AATTCGAACCATACTTTGTTTGCTGTATAGGCAAAAACTTCAGTCGAACAAATGATAAAATAAATTAGAAATAATATTGATAATTTGAATACCTGTTTCAAATCACACTCCATGGTTTCACATGTAAGAGAGGATCGGAAAAATGAGAATAGAACTTTAACCGAAAACCCAGCTGCTAGACTTTGGATGCCATCTAGGGTAAACATCAAGATGAGATAAATTGGGTATTAAATAATTAGCATTTGGGAGAAGTTCTAATACGGAGAATAAATCACAGCGCATTATGGGAGAGGCTTAACTGATGAGCAAACAAGAACCCGGGTTTTTTAGCGCTGAAAATGCAAGAACATTATTTATTTTGATTATCCTTATTTTATGCTTTCGGTGGTCAATTGCTTCTCCATATCACGTCCCCACACCTTCTATGGAACCAACCATTAAGGTCGGAGATCGATTATTAGCGTTCAAGTTATCATATGATCTCAAGATTCCATTCACTGACATCACGATCTTTAAGTGGTCCAACCCTAAAAGAGGTGACATCGTAGTATTCAGATATCCTAAAGACCCTGAAATTGATTATGTAAAAAGAGTCATAGGCATAGCTGGTGATCGGTTACGTTTTCAAGATGATATACTTTACGTAAACGGTACCCAGCAATCACGGGTGGAATCTTCAGATCGATCTATTCTTAGCGATATAGAAGAACCTGAAAATATTAAGCAGCTCTTTCAAGAAAACCTAGATGGCATCAAACACTGGGTGATGCAAAATGAACCTGGAAAAAGAGGGCTGTCAAATTCCAACTGGCCAATACAAGGTGAATTTCATGTTCCAGAAGGAGCTATCTTTGTAAGCGGCGATAATCGCGATAGCTCGTCTGATTCCAGAACTTGGGGAACAGTTCCTATGGAATATATAAGAGGTAAAGCTATTTTCGTAATTTGGAGCATGTATTTGCCACCTGAATCAAATTTTCCGAAAATACGTCTAAATAGATTTGGTCACACATTGATTTAGCAGGAAGATAGATGACGCTAGAAAAAAAAATCTACACAAAGGAATACTGGACCGGAAATTCTAGAGATGGAAATCTCGTAGATGGCGATGGTTACCATTATTATAAAATGGACGAATCTGGCCTAATCACAGAAGCATATGAATTCTATGAGTTAGATGATGGCAGAAAAGTGGTTTCATCATTGCCTGAAATGGCAAATGTCAACTGGATAAAGGACTTAGGCTTCGAAGACCTTGAGGCTCTTGAGCAAGTGGAGGTTAGTGAATTTGAAAATATCAGATACCTTAACCTTAACCCTCCTCATTAACCAACATACAATTCGCAATCAGGTAAAAACCTAATTAACCAGCTCATCGGCGAAAAAACTTTCGTTAATCTACATAAGATGAGGGATCCTCAGCTTCAATTTCTCTCTGATTTAGAATGTGTCGATACCAAGATAAAGTCTGGTCAACCAACCATTCGTTAGCTGCAAATTGGGAAACTGGTATCTGCTCTTCGCAATAATCACGCAACTCTGTCACAGTTCCAGAAGGATGATCTTTAATCCATACTTTTACTGATTTTTTAAATTGATTGAAATCAAACATTTCTCCTCCACTTCACTTTTCGTGCTACTTTATATAGATTCAGACTCACCTGGACCCATAATTAAAAGTAGAGTACCATTCGATACTCAGATTGGAGCTTCGGCACTTTTGCCTAGCTTCTTTAGGCCAGAATTTCCTATCAATGAGGACTTTAACAATGTCTACCTCTCTAAATATAGATAACTTTGTTGATATCTCGAAAATTTTTCATCAAAGACAATTCCACAATAAAACTGTACTTGAGCTACTCGGCACCAATCTGACCGAATTCATACTAGATATCCTTAAACAACATGGAGTCACAGATCAACCGGTCATAAAGGGAAAAGTTCACCCAAGCGCTATTTTAGAAGGTCCGGTTTACGTTAGTGAAGACGCTGAAATTGGCCCAACCGCCTATATCAAAGGTCCCTGCTGGATAGGTTCAGAGGCAGAAATACGCCATGGCGCTTTCATAAGGGGATCCGTATATGTCGGACCTAAAGCAGTCGTCGGCCATACAACGGAAGCGAAAGGATCTATATTTTTCGATAAAGCTAAAGCAGGTCACTTCGCATACGTTGGTGATTCAATACTAGGCTATGATGTTAACTTGGGAGCAGGAACTAAGCTGGCTAATCTAAAGATGAAGGGGAAAGAAGTAAAAGTCATAGATCCTAATACAGATCAACAAATAGCGACCGGCTTAAGAAAGTTTGGAGCCGTTTTAGGAGACTCAGCTCAAACAGGCTGCAATGCAGTTTTATCCCCCGGAACTCTGCTGTTACCAAAAACTGGGGTATACCCATGCGTTCATTATATAGGAACACTTAAGAAAGGCTTTATCAAGTCATGATAAGGCCCGTCACCCTCCTATATTTACTCAACACCTCAAATCAGCATGCATCAATAAAGTCCAAACAGCCCAAATAACCACACCTAACACACTGTTTCTAAAGAACTTATAATACCTACTTGATAAATCAAAAAAAAATTAAAGGTTTTTCGCCAACTAGCCGATAGGACTGGAAAGGTTGAGTTGAAACTGTCAATCGTGTCGTATTAAATCGCTGGGAGATTATTCGAAGTGAAGTTTCTTATTATATGGGCTAGTGCTATCGGCCTAATACTAAGCACAACAGGGTGTATCAAAAACACAAATCTTAGAGGAAAAGGTAATACTAACGCATCACCTGCGCAGACAGAACCTGGGGAGGATGAAGCTACTGCTAATAAAGGCGGCTGCAGTGAAGAACCAAAAGTGTTCGAAGCAAAATCTGACGTAGACTTTTTGCATAGCCTGCCTCAAGGTGAAGAACAAATACAAACAGTTTGCGCAAGAAATACAGGAAAAACTAATAAAGTTATCAATGCTTTCTGCGTAGACGGGGCAAGACCAACTAGCTTGATAGGACTGCAACAGGCATTAGGAATTGCAATCGTAGACCCGACTCAAACGGGGCGCGGCAACAATGGTGCCGGCGATAATCCATCATTTGCTGTACAGGGACATTCAAGTTCACTTGTTGGTAGATTTGTAAGCGCCTTAAACCCGAGAGTTGTCGTCTTTTCCGACGAAGCACTTAACAACAATACCCCAAATCCTGACTTTGTCATACAAGCCTTTACCAGAGGCGATCAGTTGGCAGAGATTATAGTTAATAACCCAGATACATCTGTACCTGATTTTTTCCTAGTAAGTTTTGAGAATCCATGTAACTCCACCCCAGAAGGGTGTACTCCTTACGATCTTCTCACTCCAGAAATTGAGCAGAATTGGTCTAAATTCACCCTTTATGATGAAGACGATCTCAAGAACACTATTGTTGACTGCCAACACTGCCATCAGCCTCAAGGCCCTGGTACTGTGAAGTTCGCCCGTATGCAGGAATTGAGAAATCCTTGGACTCACTGGTTTAGAGATAATACAGATGGGCAAAGTCTAACAGATGATTACTACGCAGCTCACGGCCAAAATGAAACATATGGTGGTATCCCAGGACCGATGCTGGAAGGGTCTGACCCACAATTGCTTGAAAACTTAGTCCGAGGCAACGGCTTTGATCAAGACCAGGTCCAAGAAGTAGAGTTCCCGACAGCAACAATCCGAAATGAAGTCAATGGTAACAATAACGCACAGCCGGAAGACAATACCGTCCCTGGTGTTAGCCCGACTTGGGAAGCGTTATATACAGCAACGATGGACTTAATATCAGACGATAACAGGAACGTCATTCCGATACCTTACCATGATGTTAAAGTTACTGAGCCCTCTTTACTGACTAAGTTTACTGAGCAGTATCAAGGATATTTAAATGGCACGGTGACTCGTGATACCTTTGAAAACCATCTATATATTTTCAAAGAAGACAAAAAGGAACAGGCCGATATGGGCTTTGCTTTGCGGGATGGTATTGCAGCCCAGCAAGCATTGAATATGGCCTGCCGACAGTGCCACAACTCTCAGTTAAATCAGGACATCACGCGAGCTAAGTTTAATGTGGATCTAGCGTCCATGCCTGTAGAAGATAAAGCCGCAGAGATAGATAAAGCCATCGATCGACTAAAGTTGGGTTATAGCCCAGAACGAAGAAAACAAGAAGGTTTCTGCTTCGTGGATAAAGGCAGCGGTGAAGAAGTTGAAGACATGGAACGATATTCACAATTCGAAACGATGCCACCCAAAAACTTCAAACAGTTGACCGATAGTGAAATCGATATGATTGTAGGTTATTTAGAAGCCGAGAAAGCCAGTCTATAAATATTCAAATATTTTACCCAGTGTAAAATACGACATAAAAGAGACCTTATTAAGATACTATAAGGTCTCTTTTTTATATTAACCGCACCCTGCGATTGTTAACGAATAAAGTCGAGAGCCAACGCCTCAGAAACCCCCAAATAGGATGATGGCGTCATAGCTTTGAGCTTATCCTTAATTTCAACAGGTAAGGCTTCACATTCATCAATAACTTCAGACAATCCCTCTTCAGTCACAACTTGACCGCGAGTGGCAGACTTCAACCTTTCATAGGCATCGGTAACACCATAACGCCTCATCACTGTTTGAATAGGTTCCGCCAAAACCTCCCAGCATTGGGCTAAATCAGCATCAATCGTCTCTCTGGAAATTTCTATTTTTCCAAGCCCTTTCAAAACCGATTTCCAGGAAAGCAAGCTATGCCCAAACATTGTGCCTAACACCCTCTGAACCGTAGAATCCGTCAAATCCCGCTGCCACCGGGAGATAGGTAATTTCTCGCCAAAGTGCTGAGCCAAAGAAATTGCAACCCCCAAATTCCCTTCAGCATTTTCAAAGTCAATCGGATTCACTTTGTGTGGCATAGTGCTGGAACCTATTTCCCCTTCTTTCAAGGACTGCTTAAAGTACCCCAAGGACACATATGACCAAATATCCCGACAAAATCCTATCAGAATAGTATTGTAGCGCCTAACTGCATCAATATATTCAATCATCGTGTCGTGATTTTCTATTTGGGTTGTTAAAGGATTCTGAGTCAGCCCCAACCTCTCAATAAACTGCTTGCTGACTGACCTCCAAGGAATTTCAGGAAAAGCAGAAATATGAGCATTATAATTACCAACAGCACCACTCATTTTACATTCAAGAGTGACTTCACTAAGCTGGTCTCTTTGCCTAGAAAGTCGGTAAGCAAATACAGCGAACTCTTTTCCTACTGTGGTAGGGCTCGCTGTTTGTCCATGGGTTCTCGACAACATAGGGATATCGGCCCATTCAGAGATTTTCTGCTTCAGATCATCAATGAGACCATCCATTGTGGGCAAGAGAATTTGTTCACGGATATCTTTAAGCATCAAACCATATGCTAAATTATTAATATCCTCTGAAGTACATGCAAAATGTATGTAAGCTAAAACTTCATCGCCAGCTCCGGCAGCGCTCAATTCCTCTCTCAAATAATACTCGACAGCCTTTACATCATGATTGGTTGTTTTCTCCAATTCCTTGACTCGTAATAGACCCTCCTGAGATGGATTATGAAAAAGCTCCTTCAGCTTAGCTATTAACACCCCATCTAGTTGCATGGGAATTTCCGCCAATTCAGATAAATGCAACAACCAAGCAGCTTCGACCTTAATTCTATTGCTGATTAATCCAGCCTCACTTACAAAAGGGGCCAAAATGTCTGTTTTCCCGCGATACCTGCCATCTAGCGCTGTTATTGCATACAGTTCCTTTTCCACAACTCCTCCTAAATACCTCGGTGATCTCACAAAGCATAAATCTGCCTGAATATCCCTGTCGCCCGGTCATATACCATGCGCTTCTCTCGACTTCCAGTAGACAGGTACATCATATTGAGATAAAACTCCGTACGCTTACAAAAATAGGTAACGATAATTTCGTCACAATACCTTTCAGATATTTGATCAAAAACATGAATAGGGGTTTTATACCGTGGTAACTTCCGCAAATTCATTGAAAAAAGGTGGGGTAACTATCCTTGTTGGCGCACAATGGGGCGACGAGGGCAAGGGCAAGTGGATCGATATCCTGGCTGAAAATACCAATATTGTAGCACGCTATCAGGGTGGAAATAATGCTGGGCATACCCTTTATGTCGATGGTGAAAAAGTCGTCCTTCATCAAATCCCCAGCGGTATCTTTAGAGAAGGGCAAACATGCGCCCTAACTTCTGGCGTGGTCATCAACCCAGTTGAAATGGTTGAAGAAATCAAAAAAGTACAGAAGATTATCCAGGTATCCCCTGATCGCTTATGGTTGTCAGCCCGCTCTCATGTAATCTCACCTTGGCATATATGGCTTGATGGCAAGAAAGAAAAAGAAGCTCAAAACCCTATAGGAACAACCAAAAGAGGTATTGGACCAGCATATTCGGATAAAGCTGCCCGGGTGGGCCTACGCCTTGGTGAATATATTGATCCCGTGCGTCGTCAAGCTTGGTTTGATCGCATGAGCTATGAATCTGAAGATTTCAGTAAACTTGCGAAGGAAAATGCTGAAGCTTGGGAAGCTTTTCATGGGGCAGCTGAAAAATTG
Source organism: Pseudobdellovibrionaceae bacterium (assembly GCA_002725955.1). Lineage (GTDB taxonomy): Bacteria > Bdellovibrionota_B > Oligoflexia > Oligoflexales > Oligoflexaceae. Next base: position 7,352 of record PBRN01000103.1, on the reverse strand, counting down.
GCTAGCTACGTTTGTAATGCAGAACAGAATCTAAGAGCAGCCATGCAACATAGCCAAACTATACTTCTAGAAGGAGCTCAAGGCGCTCTCTTAGACATTAATCATGGCACATACCCTTACGTGACCTCCAGTGAAACATGCTCTGGCGGTGCATTTGCCAGCCTAGGATTCGCCCCCAAATATGTCGACAAAGTCTATGGTGTCGCCAAGGCGTACGTAACTAGGGTAGGTGAGGGGCCATTTCCAAGTGAGCTTCATGACGAAGATGGCGCATATATAGCTAAACAAGGTAATGAATTTGGAGCTACTACAGGTCGCCCTAGACGCTGCGGCTGGCTAGATGCTGTTGCCCTCAAATACTGCCAAGAAGTGAATGGATTTGATGGTATTATCCTAAATAAAATGGATATTCTCACTGGCATGCAAGAAATCAAAATTTGTACTGCCTACAAACACCCCAAACTCGGCTTAATTAAAGAGTTCCCTTGGGATGGGAACATTCTAGCCGAATGCAAACCGGTATGTGAAACCTTGCCAGGGTGGACAGATCCTATGCCAACTTCGGGTAAAATAGCAGACCTACCGGAAAATGCTCTCAAGTATATCGCAGCAGTTGAACAAGCTGCTAACTGTAAAGTCACCATGGTTGGTACTGGAGTAAACCGAACTGATGGGCTGTTTTTATAGCAAAGCAATCGGATAGAATTTATCAGTAATAAAGTGGTTTGTTAAATTATACACAAACCACTTTATTTCGATAATATAGCTGAATTTCCAGTAATAGTTGATAAAAATCAGACAGAATATACTTCACGGCCATTGACGAAAGTTTTTGAAACAACGCGATCATCCGCGTGATGTATTAAAGCCATTAGTTTTTCGACAGGATCTTTATATTTTTTCCATGCACGCGACAATAATGTATTCTTACCTGGGTTAATCACTTGAAAGTCAGCTTTGTATCCTGCCTCTAAACGCCCCAAATCGTGCTGTCCAAAACATAGAGCTCCTCCTTCAGTTGCAGCATAAAGTAAATGAACGGGATGAACAGGCTTCTTCAATATCTTTGCAACTTTATTTGCCTCGGACATTGTTTGCCAAAGAGAAAAATCTGTTCCCGCCCCTATATCAGTACCTAGCCCCACGCGCATTCCAGAGCCGGCGACCTTCATCAAAGGAAAAAAGCCACTACCAAGAAAAAGATTAGAAGTGGGACAATGGACAACAGAGGTCCCCCCCTGTAGCATTCTAGCCCTTTCATCTTCAGTACACAAAATAGCATGAGCCATTACACATCTCTCGCCGGATAGACCATAGCGCTCATACACTGCATAATAATCTTTATCCTTTGGAAAAATTTCCTTTATCCATGCTACTTCTGATTGGTTCTCACAAATGTGAGTCTGTAGAAAAAGATCAGATCTTGATCGAAACAGCTTACCAAGCATCTCCAACATTTTTTCTGAACAGGCAGGAGCAAAACGCGGAGTGACTGAATAAAATAATCTTCCATCCTTATTGTGCCATTTCTCAATAAGCCGAAGTTGCTCTTTATAGTCTTCTTCGGCAGAAATAGCTAAAGTTGGTTCACAGTTCTGGTCCATCGACGGTTTACCGACGATAGCTCTTGCACCATGCCGATACATCGCCTCAAATAAAATATCTACACAATGCTCATGATTTGAAGTGAAAATTGATGAGAACGTCGTTCCATTCTTAAATAGTTCCTGACAAAAGACATCGGCAGCTTCTCTAACAACTTCAGGATCAGCAAAGCTCTTTTCCATAGGCCATGTGTACTTTTCAAGCCACTCTAATAGTTCACCACTATGAGTCCCGATCATATCCATTTGCGGGAAATGGATATGAGAATCCACAAAGCCCGGTAAAATTACACACCCTTCACCATTTTCAATCTTTGCGTCTTTATACTCTTGACAGAGCAAATCACTAGATCCAACTTTTAAAATGATACCCTGATCATCAACAACAAGAGCACCTTTCTCTTCGTAAAAAAGAGCATCCGCAGGACTTTTAATATTCCATGGATTCTGGTTGACACTAATCATTTCACCTAAAAAAATGGTCGCCATAGTTAGTCTCCCTACTCAGGCCACATATATAAGAGACCTCTCATCTGATTCTTAATACGTTCCATATATTTATTTTTTTCATCTTCAGAAACTTTTTTGGGTTCTAAAAAATACTCGTCTACATTTAAATTGGTCCTAAGCATCTTAGTTTGCCAAATGTTTTCTGACCCCAATACTAAATCAACAGAATGAAAGTTTTCTAAAAATTGCGGAGAAATATAATCCTGAATCGAATTCAGTTCATGATCCATAAAAATACGTCTACCCTCTGAGTCTCGAGTGAATCCTCGAACAACATAATCAATCACAGCCAAGTCCGCATCAAAAGCCTCAAACATATAATTCAAAGCTTTAAGCGGCGATATTTCTCCACAGGTAGCAATATCAATATCGATACGAAAGCTACAAACCTGACGTCCTGCCTGAAAGTCTGGATATGTATGGGCACAGATATGGCTTTTATCCATGTGCATACTTGTACCTTGACCTCCCTTGAGATCACTCATTAAGACCATTGAGCTTGCTCCCCACGGATCATAGTCCTGGTCTGAAACAGCAAGTACGTTCGCTTCTATTATATTGCAAATACCCTCCAATACCTCAGTGACTTTTTGAGCGTTAAACCTCTGTTGGATGTATTGCACATACGACTGTTTCTCTTCTTCATTCCGCGCTACCACAAAGTCATATAGGTTAAAGCTCAAGGCTTTAGTCAAATTGTTAAACCCTTGAAGCTTAAGCGGACCTTCAAAAGGCGTCACTCTTCGCATAATCTTCTCCTTAATACTTTGGAATCTAGGTATCTGGCAATTCCCTGATAAAGGGTTCAGAAATGTCAAATCCACGTTCTTGATTGAAAAATAATATCGATAGCTGCAGAAGATATCGGGCATCTTCTTCATTGACATGAAACTCTTTAATTCTCAGGAAACTCAGTCCCCAGCAATCACTATCACTAAGGTAACGCAATCCAAACTTAGTCTCATATTGGTTGTTTGTAGCACCCTCAATATTTTTCCGAGCATAACTAACGGCCGGATTGAGCCATGGGAAATAGAACGAGCTCAAACTAATAGATGTCGTTTGATTTTGCTTAAAACTTAATGCATTTTGCACTGAATCATATTCAGGACTTTTCTCATATATGTAATCTAACCGCAAACTTGTAGCATATATTTGTGGAATCAATAATCCCGCAGACACCGTTGTCAGACTCTTTTTATACAAATTATAATTCAGATTAGAATTAAGAATATACCCCATATAACTAAAGTTGGTGTTTAACCAAGGGCCCGACCAAGACTCAGGCAAATCATAATAACCTACAACCTCAGATTGATCTCCTCCTGCAGATTCTATCTCACGGTTTTTTTCAATTTGTTTCTGCCTGCGATCTTCCTGAAGAAAATCATAAGTTATTCCTGAACTGATATTTATTGGTTCTTGGTAATCATGAGAGACCAAGCGGTAACGATTAATCATCCAATCATCATCAGTATTTAAAATGTCATCTGAATCCGCTACTGGATGATCAATAGCCGATTCCAATTCTTCCTTAGCTCGTTCCTCAAATGTCATTTCGCGGTTCGGTTGAGTCTTTTGAGCACCAGTGATCAGCTGCCACCCGCGCCGAAAAACTTTCCAGCGATGGCTCGTAGAAAAAGTAATCCTCTGATGAGTAATCATAGATTCTTCTTGAATCGCAGCATCATCCTCTGGTTTGAAGACTTTTCTATCACTTGCAAAATATACTAATGGAGCACCATTGTTATCATTACTTTCACCATAGGCTCCTCTCCTAATCACCGCAGGTCGGGTTGAAAAGGTTAATGACCAGTCCATAATATGATGGATAAACTGTCTACCCTTTTCTTTATCACTCCAGTCACTAGGCTGTAAATAGTCAGGCAGCTCTCCAATGCCATCTATAGGTAAATTAAGAACTAAGCCCGTGCGCCAACTATGGATATATGAATTTTCACCCGCCAGTTTTCGATGAAAAATCTGCCTATTCTCAGCCTCGCCAAAGTAATTTAATCTGAAAATACCTTCCCGAAGAATTGGAGAATCCAATTGTAATGCCATACGCTGCCAAAAACCAGGCCCCAATTCAATCGTGGAACTTTGATCCAGATAACTAGGTTCTTCCTTCTGCCCGACCAAATCGACAATAGGTTTATAACTATATGATACATTACCATAAACTGGAGCAGGCAGAACACCCGATGGGTCCAATGAAAACAAACGAGACTGAAAGTCTATNTTTGAAGGCAACTGGTATCCATAAAACCTCTGNGTTTCAAAGACATTGTCGCCCANTGCNCCTCCCAGCCCCAAATAATAGTCACGACCATCATAATGAANCTGCCCTTTTGTTGTAGCAAAAGAAATNGCCTGAGAAGACTGAACTAATATTTCTTCCAGNCCTTCCCCTAAAGAGAGTTCTTCCATATAACGGTGNTCAGAAATTAATCGACCATTACTTACAATCATAACCCTTGGCTTCAGAAACATCTGNCCTTCCCATTTTTGCATTCCTCTCCAGGAATTGTTAGGTANGGTCAANGGACTGCGAATCTCAGTTTGTTCACACTGACTAACCTCATCAGGNTCATCACCACTGCAGATATTGTAAANTTGATTTGGATCAACTGCATTNGGATCGCTAGGCTTTCTNGGTAGGTTCAAATGGTAAGCAAGAAGCTCCTTTCGGATNTTACGATCAAAGATCCATTGGCGATCACGCATCGTTTCGAACAACAGAGTAAANCCNGAGTATTTCCNNTGCTGATAACGCACCTCCANACCATAGCGATTACCCCTTTTTTGAAANANATCAGGAGTCAAAGTAGTGTCAAAATCAGGTGAAAATGCNAAAAATATTGGTTGAGTAATGACATTNCCGAANCTAGAGTCNGAAGCTCTAAACGTTGGGACTANAAANCCAGATTGCCTAGTCTGTTTCATNGGNAATTTAGCCCAAGGCAAGTAAAAAATNGGCANACCCTTAATTTTNAATACGGGATGCTTCATCGTCACATAACCTTCGACCTGCATACGGATNCGATCTGAATGAAATCCCCAAGCCGGCTCTTCCTCTTCATCACATTTGCAAGGACTCCATACGCTATCAAGAGCTTCAAAATTATTACCATCAGTNCGTGTAATGANTCTTCCATCTACTTTAAAATATGATAGACCAGTNGAATCANCAGANTTACGACTNTTTTCCCAGTATTTCCGCCTTTTNTTATAGTTAGCTTTTATTTTTTCACCCAACCGCTCTAGGGCNGGATTTTCTTGTTTAGCCGTTAATTCTTCATGCTCTAANAGNAGGGAATATNTATCCACNGCCGATTCTTTATCAAAACCCTGNACTCTGGAATAATCTCGATACTCATCTAAGAATTCTTGNCTCTTACTTTCAATCTGACGAAGTCTCTCTTGGCGTTTTGCCTCAAACTCAACTTCATAAGGAGAAAAGCCTAAAATCTTATCAGAGACCTTCTTAATAACTGCCTTGTCGTAAGCAATCATATGACCGTCTACAACCTTAAGATCTCCAGTTCCCCAATGAAATTGCAGAGATTCTCCAGAAAAAATTTCGTTATCAGTTAGAATGATGACATGACCAAATGCATCAAGCATTTTGGTAGATTTGGTAGTTTCAATACGATCTGCAGTAATGATGACCCCTGCACCAATAGCTGCAACATTTCCTTCCAGAATCGTCCGATCCAGATTTTTAACTAAACCAATTGAACCGGCGTCAAAAAACATTTCCGGTTCCGGAGCGAGCTTAGATTCATTCTCCGCACTTTGCGCCAGTGTATGCTTGGGAAACATAATCAGTATTGCCAAGACTATTTGCCAGCTTTTGAGGAACTGCTGAAATTTCTTCAAAGACTCTACCTATCGCCAAAACCGAGCCACATATAACCAAAGGAATCGATCCATCGCTACCCGCCTTACAGCCCTGAAGGGCTTCAGCGATCGTCTGCCAAACTTTTATTTCTCGATGTCGAGATGCCAAGTTTGCATGCTCAAAGCAACGTTCATGGTCTATCCTAAATAACATAAGAGGCGACAAAAAGCCTTTTAATTCATCAAGCATGCCATTTACATCCTTATCGTTAAGAATACAAACCAAGCCTGGAATAGGCTTATCACCAAAGTCACGCCGCAAGCTGCGACCCAGTTGGCGAACTCCATCAAGGTTATGACACACATCTATCAATACCGAGAGACCCTCAATATCTAGTTTTTGATAACGCCCTATTAAAGACATTGCTTTATAGCGGGGAGAATCCTTTATAGCTGATTCGATTGACAACAGTGGCTTATCCTGCCACTTTTGTAAGCACCACTGATATACTGCCGCTGCCAATGCAAAGTTTTCCTGCAAAACCGGCGGGAGGGTCATCACATGATCCGGCAACTTAATGCATAATGGCCGTATATCTGAAAGACTAATATGTAAAAAACCTTCTTTAATATAAAAGTCACGGTCATATCGATACAGTAATGCCCCAGCGTCTTTAACGTACTTCTCCAACCAACGGATATTCTCAGGGGACTCTGCAAACTCACCGCCACTGCCAAAGAACAGAGGCTTTCCATGCCTCAGGATACCTAACTTTTCTTTAGCAATATCCAACAAGTCATACCCAAGAAACTCCTCATGATCTCTTCCGATGCTTACAATGACAGAAATATCTGGGTGTATCACATTGGTAGCATCCCAACGTCCACCAAGCCCAACTTCCAAAACTGCCAGCTGACACATAGAGGTTTCAAAAGTCGAGAGGGCTAGAAGTGTCGTAATTTCAAAAAAGGATAAATCAGCTTCCAAGTCATCCGGTAAGCTTTCTTGCATTCTATTCCAAGAATCTCTTAAAAATTGATCCGAAACATCCTTATGAGAACACTGAATACGTTCACAAAAGCTGACTAAATGAGGGGAGTTAAAAATACCAACACCTAATCCCGATTCAGCCAATAACTGCCAAATAAACCCCGATGTACTACCTTTTCCATTAGTACCTGCGACTAAAATACTAGGAATACGACTACCAGGCATTCCCAGAAAATCCCAAGCATTTTTAATGCGGTCCAGACCAGGTTTGATTAAACCTGGTCGCCTTTGAAAAATATCGGAAAAATCAGTTTGCATGAACTATTGAACACCTGAAGGAACCATCATTTTCAGAACCTCTGAAATACGCCCACGCAAATCTTTACGGGAACAGATCATATCGA
>PBRN01000102.1 GCA_002725955.1 Pseudobdellovibrionaceae bacterium | reverse complement strand
TAATGCCAGAGTATCCAGATTTTTTCATCAGAGGGATCGTAAAAGTACCGGTTGTCACGGTATTCGCAATGCTAGAACCAGACACCATACCAGTTAAACCACTAGCCAGAACCGCAGCCTTGGCTGGACCACCTTTAAACCGCCCAAGTAACGAATAAGCACATTGTATAAAATATTGTGAGCCACCTGCTTTATCCAGCATGGCTCCAAATAAAACGAACAGAAATACCGTCGTTGCCGAAACATCGAGAGGCACACCAAAAATACCACCCGTCGAGAGCGATAATTTATTGACGACTTTGGCAATAGACGCATTCTTAAACGAAATAATTTCCGGCATGTATTCAGAAAAGAACGAATAGGCAATGAAGACAGTCGCTATAATGGGAAGCGGCTTACCAACAGCACGCCTCGTTGCTTCCAGCAAAATGACAATGATAAAAGAACCTATCACCAAATCACGGGTCAGCAAGTCACCTGCACGGGCACTTATACCTTCATAATCGATCACACCATACAGCACAGCTAACGCAGCAATACTAGCCAACCCAACGTCTAGAAAAGTAAGGGTGGTTCTCTGCTTGCGTGCTTTGCGGCTGCGTCCGAATACTAAGAAGGTCAAAAACATCGCAAAGGCTAGATGAATGGCCCTCACATGATTCGAACTCAATAATAACAGCTGTGGCAACGCCATATGAAACAGCGACCAAGCCATAGCAACAAGAGCCACCAAAGCTGCTGACCAGCCATGGAGGGTCCGTCTGCCTTCGGAGACAATTTCATCTAAAACTTCTTCGTTCGTTTTATCACTCACTATTTCATCAGCCCTGCTTCTTTAAAGAATTTAGCAGCCCCTGGATGTAAAGGTGCTGATATTCCTTTTAACATATTTTCCTTAGTTAGTTGAGCATAAGCTGGATGAAGTTTCTTGAAAGGTTCCAGATTTTCAAAAAGTTCTTTCGTGATCGCATAGACAACGTCATCAGGGGTATCAGCACTAGTTACAAATGTCGCAGTCACACCCACTGTATCGACATCTTTTTTATTAGTTACTGTTGGGTAGTCAGAGACCTTGATCTTGGTCTTGGTATAATATGGGTACTTCTTCAAAAGATTATCCATACCAGTAATATCAACGAATTTAACTTTTTCACGGCCTGATGTAGCCTCTGTAATGGCTCCACTGGGATGACCTACAGTATAAAAGAAAGCATCAATACGACCATCTTGAAGCATTTTTGGTGCTTCTGAAGCCTTTAGTGACTCCGCTCTAATATCTTTTTTCCAACTTAGGCCTGCAGTATCTAGAACATCGACAGCATTGCCTCTCTGACCAGAACCAGGATTGCCAATATTAACTTTCTTTCCTTTAAGTCCATCAATAGATCCAATTTTAGACTTGGAAGCAGCAACCAAAGTCACAGCTTCACTATGAAAGCTACAAATGGCACGTAGTTTTTTCTGAGGCCCCTTTTTCTTCCATTCCGCTAAACCGTTCACGGCTTGGTATTGCCTGTCAGATTGAGCAATACCGAAATCCAGATCTCCTGACATCAAAGCATTAATGTTGTAGACAGAGCCAGCTGTAGACTCTACAGACATCCTAATGCCATACTCTTTTTTCTTTTTGTTGATGATCTTAGCTATATTTCCACCGGTGGGATAATAAACACCAGTTAGACCACCTGTTCCTACAGTCACATACTTTGACTTGCCATAAACTGAACCAGTCACAATCAAGGACAACATGACGGAAAATAAGAATAGTTTTTGCGATATATATGTAAATAGTTTCACTCTGGCACCCTTTCCATATAAATAAATATTTTTAAAAACTTATATGGAAAAGTTGCCAAAAGCAATCACGAACTAGTCAGAATAACTACTACGATCTGCCTCGTATAAATTACTTATATGGGCTTATCGCATCATTTAGGTGAGCAAACTAAAATGCCGACGGGCTAATTCGACACACAGCGATCAAACCCATCAGCATAATATCATGAAGAAATCTATAGGAATAAAATCTCAATAAAAGTGAGACCGGCTAAAAGCCGCCATAGTGTCCAACGAAAGCGACTCCAAACTTAGCAAAGCCAGTAGCTTGAGAGAATGCTCCCGAATTAGAAACCGTATCTCTAGCGGTGTGAATATTTTTATTATAATTTTGAGTATCTTCAGTCGGAAATGCAACCGGATAACCTTGACGTTGCCAAGAACGATGATCACTTGTCCCTGCAGTAAGACGGCCCGACTTCACCCGGATATCCAGATAATTGCCAGCTACTGTTTTCAAAGCGTTGGTAAGGGCTGTATCCGTACCGTTAGTTACAAAAGTAATGGCATCTTCTTTATATCGAAACAGGTTCATATCATGCTGAAGCATAGCTATCACATTGACATCTCTTTCTCGATAGTCCCGCGCTATTTCCTGACTTCCAACTAAACCAATTTCTTCGGCACCATAACCATGGATCTCAACGGTTCGCAAAGGACGAATACCTTGTTCCATAAGGACTCTAAAAATTTCAAGATTGGTAGCTGTACCCGAAGCATTATCATCAGCGCCAGGAGCTTTCGAGCTGCCCCCCCACCCGGCTATACTATCGATGTGACTCCCAATAACAATGACTTCATCAGGAAAACGTGTGCCTTCAATTCTTACAACTAGGCTATCCTGGTCGGTATTTCGGTGTGCATAGGTCGAAACGGTGACATCTGATCGCCCAGCAGACAACCTGCGATAATCATCAGCTAAGCCAGCGGCAACATCTTGACCAGCATTAGTTGTATGATGCCTGGAATACATCCCTGACAAATCTTCAACTTTACTTCGGATCAATTTATCATTGACCTTACTAACAACGGCCTTCACTTTACGATCAACTCTACTTACGGAGACTATCGGACGAGGAGCCATGAACCTTGGTTTTTCAACAATCACATCACCATCTAACTTGAACAAGCTACCACATGCCATCCCTGCTTCATGCATAATGCCTGAAAGATCTTCAGCTTCACCGGCACTCAGATTAACAAGAGAAAAATCTTGACCTTGATACAATAAGTTCCCAAAACCCTTCATGGCTTCAGCTGCAACAGGCTTAGAAGTATTAACCCAGTATATATTATTAAAATCAGCATCATTTGCAGATGCATTGCGGGTAATAATGTAATCATCACCTTGCATCAAAACATTACCCAGATCGGTCGATTCCAAGCGACCATGAACCTTAAAAGGGGTATCAACCGGCACCGCAGAACCAGCACCTTGCAATGCACCTGCCCACAGGCTACCCACCAATATTCCACGCCATATATTCGCCTTCATATCAGAACCTCTCTTTTACCAATTCTAGCACGATGATTAACCTATAAATCAATCAAGTTAATTGCAATTGAGTAAAGGGAAAGAAGAGAAAATTTACATAATCGTCATGGCAGGAAGAACTAGTAGAACTTAATTATCCGTAATCATTGGCATAGCAGTCGCTATACAGCAACACAATCTCTATTTATGCAACTATGGAGGAAGACTTATGCAGAAATTTTCGGTGAACCATCACTCGTCAGGTTAACAACAGAGCCCGGGATCACCAGAGTAAATGAAGTTCCTTGCCCAACTTTGGTGGAAACATCAAGAGAACCCCCGATATCATCAACCGCTTGTTTCAAAGCTGTCATACCAAAACCGCGGCCTGAAATCTCACTAACCTCTGCAGCCGTAGAGAGACCGCTACAAAACATCAACAGCAGACGCTCTTGCTCGTTCATCTGTTTAGATTGTTCTTCTGTTATAACTCCATTTTCAATAGCAGATCGCATCAATTGGTTCGAGTCGACTCCCCTGCCATCATCGACAATCTGGATAACCAAGTCGGCACCTGTGGAATTAAAACTTAATAAGAGATGTCCTTGCTCACTTTTATCACCCCGGTCCCATGAGTGCTCAATACCATGATCAATGGCATTACGCAGCAGGTGCACTAGGTTTTGAATAACTGGACGCACTACTGCTGGATAAACCCTGATATTCTCATTTATCATATGAAAATTGACCGTCTTATTAAGGGATCCAGCTATATCTAGAATACTAGAGTTAATTGGCCCAAGAAGAGATCCGATATCCTTAGACATGGCCTTATCAATCCACGCATCAATAGCCTGATTGGTATTACCTGGAGAACAACCCTGAAGATCTTCTCGAAGAGATTCGAAATCTTCACGATATAGCTCAAAACTGGATTCCAGTGCCGACTCGAAAGTGACACCAAGCAGACTATTATTGTCTACCAGAAATGATCTGAAACCCTGTTCAATTTTGTGAATTTCTTGCACTTGCACGCATGGTAAATCTTCAATTTTATTAATTAAGACATTCACATCTTGCAACCCAAATGATGCGCTATTTCCTTTTATTGTATGAAGCTCTCCTCGCACGATATCTTGGGTATCAGGTGAAATGACTTCTTTGATTCTGTGAATTTTTTCTCGTGAGTCAGCCAGAAAGTTTCTAAATGCATCCATTTGTTTAACAATCTTTAATAAATTCGCATTTTGTGCGGCTTTTCTTTCTGCCGCAAATAAGTTTGTAACATCATTAATTGTATATAAAATGGACTCGATCTTTCCCTCTTCATTCCGCACGATACCGCCTTCGAGAGAGATCATTCGATCCCCCAAATCAAAATGCTGCGGCATTTGTGCTAAACAAACATCACTGGCAATCATGTCATCAAACACCTGAAAGATCCCTGCTTCAATATGCTGAGCATCTCTCGTACTGAGTTCACAAATTTCCCATAATTTTTGACCTGATTTTATTTTTTTGCCAAAGATCTCATGACAGGATTGCGTGAATCCTTCTCTCACTCCACCATGCTCGTCAATCAGAACAAAACCAGATTTAACATTTTCAATAATTGCTCTAATCTCCCTGGTTCTATCTAGCACCTGAATTTCCAAACCATCATTCAGTTCTCGTATTTGTCTTTCCGCTTGATGTATTCTCTCAAAAGCCAAAGCAAATCTTGAGGATAAAACTAAAGCCTGAGACATAGTAAAAAAAGCGACTCCAAACTGGATAAGTGGCACGGTATCAAGTCCCTGACCCATTAAAATATCATTAATAACTGTTCCAAAAAGGCCAAAGAATCCTAGCAAGAATAGAATCGCACCCTGCCTTTTATGAAAAATAGCGACAATCAAAACAATTATCACTGTGAGCCCAGACAAAGCNGCNAAAAANTGAAAGTTATATAAGAAATGAGCGTAAATGCGATTTTCAGTGANTAAAATAAGTATAGCCCAAAGACTACTNANNCNGACGATGNCACGATGAATCCACGATTTATGTTCCTCAGGATATAATATCCGGATAAAATAAGAAAATAAGATCAAAGACATCGGAAAACAAAAGTACTCGATTCTATGAGCCCAAGCCCAATCAATATCAGACACAAAAACCCATGCTACCCTTGCACTACCAGCAAAACAACTGCGCACAGCCGTATTGAAACAAAACAGACCAAAAACCAATGGACCAAACCTATCAGGAATGCGTACCCATAGACCAAAATGATAGACNGCAATCAAAAGTAGAGCACCTATCATCAGCGAATCTAAAGCTATGTCAATCACTCTACTTTCATGAATCGCAGCAGACGCCCCCAATTTGATCGGACGATGAAAACCACCGAAATAAACCTGATAATTAGAAACTTTGAGAACAATTTCGATTTCCTCCGGCAATGTTCCTANGTCTACAATGGATTGCCGAAGGTTAGTAATAACCGTTTCTTCGCTCGTGCCAACTCGTCCCATAGACTGAACAAGTTTGCCATTCACCCANACTTCNTAGGCAGATTGGATAACAGGAANATGAATCGATAAAAAAGGGGCTGAGGGGGGTAAAATAACTTTGGTGTAATAGGTCGCATAACCTTCCGGACCCAACTTAAAGTTTTGTTGCTCCTGACCTTCCCATGTAATCGGGGCCGAAATTNCCACTGCNTTGGCACTAGGTATNTCAANCGGCAGGTCAANATTTTCAGGAAANTGATTCCAGAAAAATAACCAGGATTTATTGAGNTCCTGGATANTTTCCTGTGAAGGATCCCATCGACTGAGATCATGAANACCATGTTTCTGGGCACTAGCATCCAACGANAAGCACGCTAGCNACCAAAAAACAANAAGAAAAGTCCGCATTTTTGGATTCATCCCAANAAACCTAAATCAAATTAACTACAGTCAATAANTTAGCCATCGGCNGTTTAGNGGATTAATTATAGAAATAAGTGAACTTTCCNCATTTTTTTTGTATAGTCTATTTGCGTAATGACTTTAATCGACTTAAGCCTTTTTCTGCAGCGCCAATGCTCTTGTCCAAAGCTTTATTTGCAACTGACTGACGTCGAGTCGAAATCGCCTTAAATACTTTTGAGCCTGCAGTCTTAATTTTTTCTTTAGCTACATTTGGATTAACACTAATAAACTTGTCTGACATGATTAACTCCTTAAATTTTGAAAAATAATAAAAGACTTATGAACAACTCAAACTAACGAGTGGTTACTTTCCAGGTACGCTGTCTCGTATGAATCAGAGACCCTTCGTCGTTCAAAAGCCATGCCTTGTTTCGATCTTGTAAAACCTCTACAACAGGTATCTCTCTACCGTTATAGAGCATTGTTCCAGCCACAAGTCGGACCCCATGACTATAATCTGCATAGAAATCATTGTGAATCGTACTTAGAGGCTGAACCGGTCGCCCATTAGGTCGGTGCCAACCATATATGGCAACACGCCGGCGTTTTTTTTCCAATTTGTTAGTAACAACAACATCTTTTTTATGACCTGCAATTAAACCTTCGAAAGCCCTGTCACCAAGAGTTTGATTGATTATATAGTTATGCCGTTCATAATACCGACTGCTAACCATCGCAGGTCCTGGNCTCAAATATGATGGTTTTAACTTAATNTCTGCACTCTGATAAATTCGATCAACCATCTTTTTAGTAGGCAAAACAAAGCCATAGTGATCGGCGATTTTCTGCGCNGTAATGGGATTCATGGGTATCCGTATAAAATCATCATTCGAGCCGATGGCTAAATAGTCAGGCATCACAAATATTTTGCCAGANCTAACGACTTTACCNCGTCTTTTGATTTGAAAAGTAACCGGTTCTANGTTCCTNAGAAAATCTGGAATATTTCCNCTACGTAATTCAGTTAAAATCGCTTTTTCACGNCTGGCTTTGCTCAACCGTTTACTGTATCTAATAAACTGACTACCAGTCATAGCATTATCAGGACGATTAGGAATAGCTCCTAAATAAGGNGCCTTNTTGTATGGCTTTACTAGATTTTCATCTACCATTGTTGCTAGCGAAACACATCCAGTTTGCATGGAAATGANATAANATAACACAATCAATANAGGAAAGAATTTNAATCGATGATTACAAAACGTAATTCTGCGANANGATAAGGAAGACAACATCAGCGGGGATCCATAAGGGCGTCAAGTAGAAATTTGAAAGACTCTGTACGNAAATACAAAAAGTGTAAACACAAAAAGTGTAAACACAAAAAGAGTCATTTATNTAAAATGCAAAGATCGAGCCANCTCAAAGCCAANCTNGGCANATTGATTANCAGTTAATATGCTAAACCNACTCTATTTTTTNCTTCAATTTTAACAACGTTCTATCCGGTGAGTGTAAAANACTTAGTCAGTTGATCATGATTTAAATCATACTGACTTGATTTNTGNGNTATNAAATACCAACAATCAGACAGTTAACATTTATTTANAGCAACATTTTAAAAANATTTTTGAGCATCAATCTTGCTTATNAAACAATGCCNAGGCCACCGTTGCCNCTACCTACTGTTATGNAATTCGAAGCTGATGTNTAGAAATGCCTTTATTATTTTTAGCGTGACNTTCTTCACACTATCTCTCCATCATCGTTTCTTTTCACAAAAAATGATGCATCGTTCAAANTCTTTTAGACCGATCAAAAAGGAACAAGTAGTCTTTACTAATCATGGAAAAGCTGAATTAGTAAATATTAACCAGCACATCAATAGATGGTTTTTGCTAAAGCTTCCNGAACAAGGTCANATACTNCATATCGAAAATGTATCTGNAGATAATATAGTCCAACTAACAACTTCAGGATTAAGGTTTACCAACCCTATCCTAAAGAAAAATATGGANTGTAATTTATTTGNTAGCAAAAATTCTGTANTCGACAAAAATAAATTACTCAGACATCGGTCACCTTTCTATAAGATCTGTCACGGGCTGGCATGGATCCGACTTAAACGAAAAAGCGACACAGTACTATCATCCAAAGAAAAGGCNACTGCCATTTTACGTCGTTANGGCTCTTGGGGNGAATCCATGATNAATGCNGTGAAACCCTGGATGGTCAAGTTCGANGCCGAAACCGGTGAATCTTTTTCACTACCTGGCACAGCACTCGCCGAAACATTCGAGCAACCTGATTTGACTGCACCTGAAAGTGCNCTNATGGAAACATCNCAAAGTCANATGGTGGCCAAAGAACATCAATCTGAAATCAAATTGAAAAACCAGCCCAANTGGATGAGCTACGGTAAATGGTATGAAACCTCNATGCATGNTGGNGTTTTTACCAGCCTATTTATGCCTAGCTTAGTGGCAAAAAANATAAAANAATCTTATCCCCGCAGGGCTAATAAAATCCAGGGNTCCGAAAAAGATAAAATGGTTTATCTAATGGCTTATGATNTAGAAAGATTCGGGGCACAGTTTGTTTTAGGAACCACTTATCCCGGCATCGAAAATCCCAAAGGGAAATTGAATCATATTGTGCCTATTGGTCAAATTCCACCATGGCATATGGAAGATGCAGTATCAGTNTTTATTGGAGGTTTTAAAAATGATCATGGCAGAATCAAATGGGGACCNCTAAAAGGCAAGACCTANGGCTATATCGAGAAAGGGATTGAANTAAGGCCCATGTCTCCAGGACTTGTTACCTTCATGGTGGATAANNNCGGAAAAACNAGGATCGAAACNTGGCCTGAGGATCTATTCGCACAAGCCAGACTAAAAAAGGAAATTGTCTCAGCCAGNCAAAANGGAGTTCCACTCATCGAAGATGGAAAGCCCGGAAAATTTGTCTCTAACTGGGGNGCGGGAAACTGGTCGGGNGATGCAAAGGGCCGTCTGCAAAGCCTACGTTCATCCGTTTGTNTTTCTGAGCAAAATGATAANCGNTTTCTAATNTTTGCTGCTTTTACCGGNGCAACTCCTAGTGGGGTAGCGAAGGTTNTGCAAAGTTACCAATGTGATCAAGCTATGCACCTAGATATGAACGCATGGATGTATATTCACAATGCNATATTTAAAGTTAAAAACAATANAATAGCAGTTGAATATCTGCATAANTATATGAGATACCCCAAAAACATAANNAAGCATCGNTATATACTAGACAACAATAATCGGGACTTCTTCTACGTTTATAAATATTANCTTGNAGAGGAAGTTAAACCAAGNCCCTCCAAGAGGGGATATCATTTAGGCCCCTCTTCTCAGAAGAACAACTTTGCTTCGACAGCCATACCATCATGCTTTAGTTCTACAGGGNTACTTGATTCTTGCCACTTCCATGACTCACGATAAATGCCACTNCTCAGTCTAAGCATGCTCAATTCAATAAAAGCNCCATATTGCATCCANGAACCACTTACTTTTCTTGAGCTAATCCCATCATCTGCTTGCAAGNTCAGNGCATNACCTTCAAGACCAAAATAATCGAATANGTACAAGACCAACTCACCACCAGCAGCGGTGCCTGAAATAGAGTTCTGATCACTCAAATTCAAATCATGAAANCCAGGNTTAGCTTTAAATATACCAGCNTTAAATACCATAGATGAATCCTGNACGTTTTTACCAAAAAATCTGAAATTCATTAATTGGTAATCAAACTCACGGTTTTCAGTGATTTTCATACCNGCTGGNGTACCGATATTTTTNTCCNCATCAACCTCACCTAACTTATANTGATGAATNGCTCCCTCAAGACCCAAGTCGATATTCAAAGTTCTTAANCCTGTGGAAGATGAGACCAGATTGGTAAACCAAAGCTGAGCATTGACAGCCCCACCATCAACTTGATTAGCTGCTATTGTAGTGTCATTATCTATGGTTTGCACNGCTAACAAATTATTACCACCNATGGACANCTCAGGAGAAAATCGATCTTTCTTGGTATCTGTCATCATCGCNAGCCACAGATCCATCATTTTCATTCGCTCTTTNATCCTTANCCACTCCGTNAGATTCCAGCGGGTTTTNTTACGCTCCTCCTGAACCTTAATNACATAAGTAGTCACAGCNTGGCCTACAGCAACTTCCGAAGTNCATAGAACAAAAAAGCAACATAAGGCAACACAACTCGATTTTTTATAAACTGATACAGCAAACATACGAACTCCCGATTGAATGGAACTCTCTCTTCTTAGAGTGATCGGAAGTTTCTTTGCAAAGATGAGAATTGAAGGTGTTTTTTCTTTAATTTCAGCGACTAACACTATTGCCAGTAGAAAGGGGAAGCATACCCTTTTCGTCTATTTACTATCCATGAAATTCTCAAAAGATAAAAAAAAAGAGCTTCGAAAAGCTCTTTTTGATCAATAATTTTTTAGCAAGCAAACTCTACTGAATCGTTTCACCTGATTCAGTATTAACAGGGAGTCCATTGCCTTTTATGTTGCCCGTAAACAATGCCACGATATGATGAGCAATCCTTGCCCTCTCTTCTTCATCATGAACACTCACTCCCAGAAGCTTTCTGCGACTTTTTTCAGATCGCATCATATGCCCGATCGTGCCATGCAGCAGGTTTGCTAGCAATGATGAAGATAGATCTTTACGTAGAAAGCCTTTTTTCTGAGCTTCTCTCAGGAACATCCCTAAACCCACAATCGTTTCTGAGAAAACTGGCTGCAGTAACTCCTGAAACATTGGACTAAAATTTTCTATTTCGCGGCTGATAATAACAAACATATCTAAGTCATCCGCATACTCAGCCAAAATTCTTTCTACATATAGAAGTAGTCTGATCTCAAACTCACTTTTTGAGCCTGGTGACTTAAGTGTTTCCTCTGTGATTTGGAGACTTTGACTTTGGACCTTTTCAAGAATCCTGCGATAAAGCCCTTCTTTGCCACCGAAATGGTAACTTATCAAACTAACATTGAGTCCAGCCTTCTCGACAATGTCTCTGATAGTCGTTCCCTCGTAGCCCTTTTCTGCAAAGAAATGCCGGGCAACTCTCATCAAGAGTTCTCGAGAATCCTCACTTGATTGCTTTTGCTTACCTCTCGCTGACGATCGGTTTCTGCCCTCAGTCTGTGCTGCCATAGAATTCCCTATGTTACCCGTTACAAATATTGGTGATCTTGCCAAAGATAAACTAAAAAGACAACTCGAGAGGGCACAATTTAACATTTTTATGTTTTAATTAACTATCAGAATTCTTTGAAGATTTAAATTTTTATCACGATATCAGAAACTTAACAGCCTAGATCTCAAAACCAACACCATCCTGAAAAAATATTGTAACTTCAATACTTTATCTTTGATACGCCCTGATGGATAGGCACTATAGTCATAGGAATCAGCCTAAGTGGCTACTTTATCTGCACTAACATTTTTTTCTGCAAAAAACTTGTACTGATTATGAGCCCGACAGAGAACTTGCAAGTTATCTTCACGGGTACGCCCCCCCTGAGACCATGGTAAGATATGATCAATTTCCAGCCCCCAGGTTTCCTCGCAGCGATGCCCTTCAGGGCTAACCCAAGTGCATTGATAACCGGATTTATATAGCAGTTTGTCTTTCAATTTCCTCGGTACATACCTAGAGATTTCATTCAGCTGAAATTCAGCCAAAGTGTCAACCTTCTGCCTTTTGGGGTCATGATGATCTAACCAATACTGCAAAGCAATCGCCAATACATCGCTAGCCGCACCATCTGGACAACTAGGCACCAGTAGTTCTCTTGCCCGATTCAACAAATTTTCTATCACTGGATCACCCAGCAAAGATAATTCGACTTCTTCTGAACTAACCGACTTAAAGAGTCCCCTTTCTTTGGGAGAAAGCGGTACTTTATTATCTGCATGATCATCCGAGTCTTGCTGACAGCAAGGTATGTGTCCAGCAGCGCCAGAGGGCATAGCTTTAGCTGTTTGTTTTTTTCCATCAGCCAGAAGCTGTTCTACTTGTCTCTTCGACTTTCCCAAAAGAGACAGGATTAATGTTTCTCCAGACTCGACACGAAGGTATGGCACTGCAAGCGATGCTGTCGTTAAATTCAAAGAACCATCCCGCAGGTAATCGATCAAAAATGGAAATACTTCCAGACTCCGAGCCACCTGAATACGACGGTATATAGAACCTTCAGACAAATTAAACTGATCCCGGCAATAATTAAAAAGGCTACTATAACCTTTTTGCAAATGAAGGTTCCTGCGATTTACCTCACTTAGCAGACAAAGAAAATCAACCAGCTGATTTTTTTCTTGTTCAGCAACCTGTCTAATCTCAGCAGCTAACTGGTTATCATCTAAACTTTTTATAAGATCGTCCATTCTTTCAGTCTATAGATAGAGAATGCAGCGTCAACGAAAGTTTTTTCCTAGTAATCGATGCCTTATGATAGATTTTTAGATTCTTGAGCAAACCTTGCCTGGGCAAGGTTCACAAATATGGCGAGAAAGCTGCGGGTAATGATCCCCAAGCAGCTATATGGTTATGGTAAGTACTGTCGGGTCATGCTGGGTTTTAACTTTCACCCGCCAGAGGCTGGTTTTCAAGTAACTTTGGGTCATAGCAACTAGTTAAACCTGCTTTAGTCGCCTTCTTCCGCCCAGCAATGCTACAAATCTGGGTCCCGGTATAATAGAACTCCAGAATCCGATCGTAACTCCATTCCTTGTCGGCAGCGAGTCTAGCAGCACCCATCTGGCTCATACCAACTCCGTGGCCACTTCCAGTCCCTGTGACTTTTATCAATCCAGGACGATCAACAGAAAGCACATACAATGTGCTAGGTAATCGTCCGGTCATTTTCTTCAAAACTGACGCTTTCAAATTGAGCCAGCTTTCATCAGCTAACTGGACAGCAATAAGCTTCACTCTACCGCTACCTGTTCTACCGCTGGCAGGAACCACAACACTAATAACAGGATTTCTTTTCGTTGTTAATCTTCGTCTAATTGCAATCTTCGTAAGATCTGACAAACGAAACTGCCGAGACCATGTTCTTACCTTACCTTCAGGCTGAAATACTTCTTTTTTTCCCCGGCAATAAGGAATATCCAAAGACCAAACAGCAGCAGCATCTTCGGTCATCCCGCCACTATCAGCGTGATAGTATGCGGGGATCACATTACCCTGAAAAGTCAAAATCTGACCTTTAGTATTGTCTATAGCTTCACTAGTTCTGCGGTTACCATGACTAAGGCCCGTGTAGGCTTGGTATTTGACAGTGTCATCAACATCATAAAAACGCCACTTCATAAAACGACGAGAATACGCCAAATGAAAAGCAGCATAAGTCCTCGCCGCTATCGCCTGCGACTGTAAAGCCGCCATCGGCCAAGCCGGATAAACCTCGGAAGGAACCACTCCATGCAGGTATTGACTCAAAGATATCAAGTTAATGACTTCTAATTCGCCACGGTTTTCATTCTTCCTTATATAGAACTTGCCCTCATATACATAACTATCCAGACCCTGACCTCGAACTAAGGTCACAGGCTCAGTGCACTCAACCCAGCGAGGCCCAGGCATAGTCTCAAAATTAAAGACAAAGATAGATCCCGTTCCTATCTTTTTGCGGGATTTTCTAGCCTGCTTACTCCGCCCTTCCCAAATATCACAAACCCCATCAGAGCGAAGGGTTATATTCCTTAAATCTTTATCAGCATCATGAGGCCGATAGTTAGCAGTATGAGGAAAGACTTTGACTCGAATCAAACTACTAGGTCGAACCTTAAACCTACCGCCAGTTAAGAGAATCCCGCGAAAATCACTTATATTAGCCCGAAAGCCATAAGTGTCAGCGGAGCAGACCATTAACAAAAGAAACACATTAATTAGGTTTTTTAATTTATTGTAATTAAAACAGATCATCTCATTGGTACTATATAGTTAGCGAATAGCTGAACTCATAGCATAGGCAAAGGTTATTCACAACCGACACTTTGACACCCAAATAACCAAGAGATATATAGTAATATACTAATTTTATTTAATAATTTTCCCCAAAAGATATTTTCAGTGACTTCAGCTGTCAAGTTTGCGATTTTTCGTTTTCAGTCTCCTGAAATCACTAAGTTTTATTTTTCCAAAAAAATACATGGTAAAAAAACAAATCCTATATATACGGACTCCGTTTTTTAACCAACTGTTTTTACACCCATCAAGAGTCAACATTGATCATGTTTTAAAGAAAATTTGCAAGATTCCGAATTCCTGTTTTGTAGTCAGGAGCATGGAAATGAGCTGGCTTTAAGGCAGCTCAAATGCAGAACATAGGCTCCACCGAGCCAAAAAGACTCTGTCGTCCCCCTCTTGCCGGGGTTAGCCATCAACTCACTGGCGTGCATTCAAGAACCACTAGATCAGCTTTTGATCTAGCCGGAGCGCTAAAACTACTCCGGAACCTTTATGGAGCCTTCCCATGGCGAAACAATGTCTGCAATTAGCAGGTAACAAGAGGTCTGACACATTAGAGGAGTCAAAGGCATCTTATTACTACAGAGCTACTTGTTATTCGCTGATTTCGCATTTTGTATACCCTCACTGATTAACCTCACGATGACTCTGTAGTTAGCTACAGCCTATCACACTACCCGGTGTCGGATGAAAATCCGGCACCTCGGTGCAATACTCAAGCCTTCACACGGTGCAATACTCAAGCCTTCACACGGTGCAATACTCAAGCCTTCAC
>PBRN01000101.1 GCA_002725955.1 Pseudobdellovibrionaceae bacterium | reverse complement strand
GATTGTTCAAATTGAGGCAGTTGATTGTTCAAATTGAGGCAGTTGATTGTTCAAATTGAGGCAGTTGATTGTTCAAATTGAGGCAGTTGATCCGCCTCAGTGAATTGTTTTAAGGGCTGATCTCACGATTGCAATCCACTGGGAGAGGGAATCGACTCCGCGGCTCACAAATATTTGCAGAAAACTTTTGTGGGTATCGGTAAGGGTGGAAAGCTGCTGCAGTCTGTTTGGATTGATACCCGTATCTGCCAGTTCCTGAGCTGACAAGGCCTTTAATTCGTTGATTTTAGTTTGAGTGGACATCAATAATTTTAACTCTCGGTTTCGTAAGACTTTCCTCACTACCGAGCCGATGTCATCTTCAGCCACGAAAGTTTGTCCTCCTCCCGAGACTTTTTCTGCCTTCCTGATCAATCCATGATCCAGCAGTTCATTAATACCGACGCTGACCAGGCCCTTGGAAACAGCTAGTTGTCTGACTAGTTCAGGAGTCGATATCGGCTGTTCGGCGAGATAGATCAGAGTCCACAAGCGGCCATGTATGCTTTTGAATCCCCAGTAGTCGATGAACTCACCTATATGGTCGGATAGTTCGATCACGGGTTTTATCTGTTTCATGTAGCTCCCATTTTACTAAATAGATTTACGATGCCTTCAAAGGTTTACGTTTTGAACTTGTGCTTGCGGGTTGCTAGGCCGCTTCACTTTCGTTCGAATAGGTATCATCCATTTCAGCCTGCCAAAAAGGTATCACCCCCCAGAAGGCCAGTACCACCGCGACGCTCTGCATCAGAGGATGGAACCATGGGAGCGCCGGTAATGATTCATCCTCTTTGTCTTGATCTTTTAGCTCCATTTCGGGGTTGCAAATGATACGAAGCTCAGATGACAATAGGTTTGGCTTTGTTGTGGCAACCTTTGTTTTAGTTGGTTTCATATTGGCCCTCAGTCGGTTAATGGTTGAACAAATTAGATATGGGTAAATAATGACTTAACAAACATCGTTCAGTCAATACTAAACGATTCGGAGTGATATGAAAAATCTTAAATCTATTTTGGATCTGTCTGATAACATTGGTAAATTCATCGAGTATTGGGGCTTCAAAAGCATCCATGGGCGTTTGTGGACTCTGATCTATCTCGCCGAAGAACCTATCTCAACTCCGGAACTGGTGAAAATACTGTCCGTATCGAAGGGACTGGTTAGTGTAGGCATTAACGAACTGCTGGAGCATGGATTGATCAGGAAGGCGGAAAAAGTCTCTGGAGGAGGACAAACTTTCGTGGCCGAAGACGATATCGGTTCGGTGGTTAGAAAGGTTCTCCGTGACAGAGAGCTAAAACTATTGATGTCCACCCAAGTTAAGATAAACGAATTAAAATCTTTCTCTCCTCGTGAGCTAGAAATAGCTGGTATAAATCCTGAGCGTTTAGAGCAACTGGCAAACCTGACTGATACCCATAAAAATGTTCTCCAGCTGTTCGTAAGTCGCGGAGTGGATTCGCTCTCTCAATGGATTTCTGCCGTGAGGTCGGCCCTCAAATCACTGATTTGACCTTAGTTGAATCGATTAAAACTTAGGAAGGTTTTTTGGTGCAGTGATTTGCATAAACCGTTGTTATC
The DNA here is from genome assembly GCA_002725955.1 of Pseudobdellovibrionaceae bacterium. Classification (GTDB taxonomy): domain Bacteria; phylum Bdellovibrionota_B; class Oligoflexia; order Oligoflexales; family Oligoflexaceae. Next base: position 13,634 of record PBRN01000101.1, on the reverse strand, counting down.
GTCTTTGTCTCTGCAGAGGTTGATTAAGTTGCTTTACTCTAATTAATGGCCGCTGGAGGTGCTATTAACTAAGTACTGTATTGCCAAATAATCTATCTGCTCAACATATAGCCCATCAGCGGCAAAGTTTAGAAACAGTTTATTAAGTGATTTTGATTCGGATAAATTGACTACTTTTGTTTTCTGCCTTCCACAAAAACTTGCTCCACTTTAATCGAGCCCCAATCGTCGGGTGGGGTCTCATATATATTCTTGCTAATGATCACTAGATCCGCCAATTTCCCTGGTTCAATACTCCCCAGTTTTTTTTCCAGATGTAGTTGCCAGGCCCCATTTATTGTCATGGCTCGCAGAGCTTGTTGGGGGGTAATTCTTTGTTGTTCTCCCACAATTTTTTTGGTTCTTGTTTGCCGCATGACAGCAGTTTTCATCAAACTAAAGGCATCGAGGGGGAACATGGGCGAATCGGCGTGAAGAGTAGGGTGCATATTAAGATCGAAAGCAGTTTTTACTGGTAATATGTTTTGGGTTCGTTCCTCGCCGATAATTTTCGGTAGTGCATCACCATAGTAAAGAATATGGTTTATATGAAAACTAGGGGTGATACCGATTTTTTGGAATTGAGAAAGAGTTTCTTTAGAAAGAAGAAGTCCATGTTCAATCCGGTGCCTCCGATCATTTTCTGTAGGGTCATTTAATTTGGTAAGCGCTCGTTGCACCTCGTCGCTGGCTTGATCTCCTTGACTATGTATTGCAACTTGCCACCCCGAGTTAGCATATTTAGCAAATGTTTGGCTGAATGAATCAGGTGAATGTTTAGCATAGCCACGACTGCCGGGCTTAATTTGCATGGAACGGGTAATCGGGGTGTCCATGTATGGGTGATGCATGTGCATACTGCCGGTATAGGGAGAACCATCATACCAAATCTTTATGCCTCGTGTTTGGCAAAATAGGTCATCGTAATCAGGTTCGTCTGGTAAATTTTTTATATCAGCTGGTCCGTGATAAAAGAACTGTCGGACTCGTGGTTGAAAGTTTTTTGATGACGCATATCGTGCCAGCCACATAGGAGCATTATATCCTAAAGAGACAATGCTGGTGAACCCATTATTCACAAAAGAATCAAGGACTTTTTCATAGCGTTTTAGATGACGAAATGGACGTTTTAGAGGTATTAGTAGGGGTATAGCTGCTGCCGTTTCTGAAACAAAACCAGTGAGTTCTCCTGCTTCATTTTTTTCGTAGAAAGAACTAGGGCTTGGGTCCAGAGAATATTTATTAATACCAGCTTCACCGAACGCTCTAGAGTTAGCCCAATATGAATGCATTGATTGAGAAATAATGACTACAGGGTTATTGGGAGCTATCTCGTCAAGCATTTTTCTATTTGGGATCTTGATATCCGGAATCAGAACGGGATCTATACCTTTAGCATAAACGGGATCTCCTTTCTCAGCCTGAGCCACTGCATTCGTCAGAGCCTCCCAGGCAGATTCTGAACTATCATGAGTCAGTCCACTCATATCTACCAAACCACCAAAAATTGACGTCATGGCCGGATGTTCATGAGCAGCAATGAAACCAGGGATCAGAGTTTTGCCTTGCAGATTAATGATTTCTGTTCGGGGGCTTTTTAGAGCCATAACGGTCTCATCGTTACCAACGGCGATGATGACTCCGTCTTTGATTGCTATAGCCTCGGTGACACTGTCATTTTCATCAACTGTNAAAACCTGACCGCCGGTGAAAATAAGGTCGGGGCCTTTATGGTCAAAGCAACCATTTTGAATGAGGAGCAATGCTGANAGATATATGATTTTTTTGACATTCCATTCCATAAATACACTTATAAAACTGAGAGTTAANAAATTATGNGATCATACAGCTACTANTTGCTATTATCCAGCTTTATAATNGGCTGGTAAACGAAACNTATNTAGGGAATTTTCTCCTGAAAATTCTGCCTCGNATAAGACGGTAAAAAGAGATTCCNCATAGTTATCTCACTCTGAGAAAGAAAATCTTGAAGGCNTGGTNCAAGCTATCTATGGTGTAATGNTCNATNCTTATTATGCTAAACATTTAATCTATGAGTNTTATATATGTTCGGATNCCAANTNTTAAANAGGTTAATNATCATTGGATTNGTTCTTAACGCTAGTTTCTGNTTTGCCTTAGGAGCAAAATCACACCGACATTCAGCTTTTCCAGAGAATGATCTGTGGGTGCCCTCGAGTNGTCANTTNGCCGCAGTNGATGAGTGGAATAATGGCTATGAGGAAGCTGCTTATCACCNNGTGTTGGATGCCTTTTATCAACTGTATNCACCCAGAATAGAACTGCTTGGTGGTGTGTTCATTATAGAAAGAGATTGGACTGACGGAGCTGTAAATGCTTTTTCCTGGAAGGGNGGNAACCAGTTTGGGATTGAAATTCCCGGAGGCATTAGTCGCTATGAACTCATGAATGAAGAGGCTTTTATTCTGGTCATTTGTCATGAAATGGGACACATTTTGGGTGGTGCTCCTCATCGTGAGGGAACTAGTTTCGAAGGTCAATCTGATTACTTCTCTTCTCTTAAGTGCATGCGGGAAATGCTGCCTTTGTTACCAAGGCCTCAGGTGATAGTNGGTGGGGATTGCATGAAAGCTTTTGGGCAGGATGAAGGTGGTCGACAAGGGGCCGANCTCCAGTCTTGTCAAAACACTTTCAGGGGAGCGCTNGCTCTCACTTCTCTATATGCCAGGGTGGAAGGTTCNCCTTTTCCAAAGCCGGAAACACCGGATANTAAAAAAGTATCCCGTAGCAGCCACAAGCACCCTAAAGCCCAATGCCGNTTAGATACTATCNTGGCTGGTATGCTGTGCCCGGTTGCTGTTGATCAGGCTGTATCCGAAGCCAATCCAGCGACNGGAACTTGTATGCGACCAGAGTATGAAAGAGAAGCCAGNCCTCGGTGTTGGTATCGACCGTGANTTTTTTGCTGGTGGCAAATGATGTATTTTGTGGTTGGCGAAGAGATGATACTGCAATNACCAACCCAATCCTTATTCCATATCAAGGATCTTACCAGGGTTCATGATATTNTCAGGGTCAAATAGCTTCTTGACGGACTTCATCCAGGCTATTTCTGCTGGTGAACATGTGATCGACATGTGAGCCTTCTTAAGNGTGCCGATGCCATGCTCTGCGCTAATAGAACCCTTATATGCGTTCACCAATTTGAAAACCGAAGCTTCAAGGTTTTTCACCAGCTGCTTGAAATGGNCAGCATCGNTTTTTTTCGTGCCTGTGTAGTTTAGATGTANATTGCCNTCTCCAATATGACCAAAGCACAGAATNTCGATACCGTCCGATTCAAGTTGAGTCTTGCGCTGGGTCAAGAGGCTAGTCAGNGCATTTAAAAAATCCACCAGAGAACCGATGGGNAAAGAAATGTCGTTTTTATACACCTGCCGTTCTACGGAAATCGACTCAGAGATCAGTTCTCGGAGCCGCCACAATTCTCTTTGATCTGTAGCCGATTGGCCAATGATAACATCCTTGACTAGACCTTTGTCATAAGCATCCATCATGATGGTTTCAAACTGATCACTATGGTCGTCAACTTCAATCAAAAGGTAATGCAATAGTTCTGTTGTGGTTTCGATCCCTGCGGGAGCNCTGACATCAGGGTTTACCTTTTGGACCAGCCTAAGACAAGCACTGTCAAAATACTCAACAGCATAAAGCTCTAGGCTGGATTGGTTTAAGATTTGNCTTATCTTTGGGGCCATCGATAGATCTGTTAACTGTATGCACGCCACCCGCAGAGGGGGTGGTGGNGACCATAGACGAATACATGCCTTTGTAACGTATCCCAGTGTTCCTTCAGAACCAATAAAGAGATGCTGGAGNTTGTATCCGGTGTTATCTTTATACAGCTGTCGGTTCAGATCTAGTACCTCTCCATTCGGCAGGACCACTTCTAAGCCTAAAACTTGTTCTCGCATCCCTCCATACCGGATTAATTTTAAACCTCCTGTGTTGCTTGCAATGTTTCCTCCGATTCTAGAGCTCCCCTTTGCCCCTAAATCGATGGCAAAATAGAGACCTGCTTCTTCTGCAATCCTTTGTAGGTCTTCGGTGATCACACCAGGCTGAACCACCACTGTGCGTGCAACAGAATCTACGGGCTCAGAGGTCGTCATCTGCTCGCAGCTAATGACGATTTGATGTTGGTTACTCACGGCGCCTCCAGCAAGTCCTGTTCGTCCTGCGGAAGGTACTACTGTCTGGCCAAAGCTGTGGCATACCTTTAAAATGGCCGAAACTTCTGCCGTTGTGCGGGGACGCAGGACTAACCCAGCTCTGCCGCTGACACTTGTCCAGTCGTTTCCATAAGTTTTACAGCTTTCAGGATCAGCGAGCATTTGTTCCTTGGTTAGGAATTTAGATAAGTCCTCGACCACGCCAGGTTTAAGAAAATGACTATTTGGCACAAAACCTCCTAACCCAATTTACTGTAACAGTTTCTATTGATGCTGACTTCTATCTAAAATAATTTGTGTCTAAGCTCAAGTTACTTCTTGAGGATAGGACTTTGATTATTATATAAAGATTTTCCAGATAAAGATAAGATTGATTTTCGGCTACCGTTGCTTGGATGGGGTACAGGTGCCCGGGGATATATGAAATTACTTTAGCTCTCTATCCATACTATCAAGTACCATTGCTATGAATAAAGCGATCCATGCCACCATTATCATAAAATGGACCTGGTAAATGGTAGCTTCTTTTTAGTTCATATTATGAACAGTGATAACAAAGGTTACACTTTATCAGCTTTGTATTACGTTTAGTGAGAACAGGCAGGGTCAAAGTAAATCATCAATCCATTACCCCAAAATGAGAAACCCTTCAGCTGGCAAACTTGACACAGGAGATCCGATGTTCTTATAACGCAAGGCTAGGGTTCAGCTAATGATGATAATAATAGTGATAAGCAGCATCGTTATGAAGGTCCCATTCTTGAACTTTTATTCCCGCGGCGAAATTCACGGATGAACCAGTAATCATTACGACGTCATGCAACGTGGTGTGTAAACTTGCAATGATGACAAAAACAAACTATGCGACACCTTGACAAAATCCGGATACCTTGTTTTTCTACCGACCGCCAAACCTTGTTACTGATCATAGCTGACAGGGTTCGACTTGTTATCGGAATCTAAACCAGTATTAGGTTCACCAAAGTAATATGTCGAGTTCATTGACTCCCCATACAAAGGATTTAACTTATGAGATACCTATGGCTGCTTGCAGCATTTTTTACACTTCAGGGCTCCGCCCAGGCTCAGAATTCCTGTGCTGAATACACTAACCGACCTTCAGCTTGTGAAAACCGTTTTCGTTGCTATTTTTCCGAAGGTTACTGCCAGGAAGGTCGACGCGCTAATAGTATCTGCAGCGGCGCACAGGATCTCAGGCGATGCAATACCGGTTATCCCTATAAAGGCCAGTGCTTTTGGAATCGGGAGCAGTCTCGATGTAAACCTAAGGTGAATAGCTGTAGTGATTTAGATCGAACCAATCGTCAAGTCTGTGAAGGTTATAATCCTAAGCTTCATTGCGAATGGGATCGAATCTACAGCAGTTGTCGAAATGAAAGTTCACGACGTTGGAATGAGTGTACTAACGGTAAAGTCTTGCGTAACCGTATATGTGTGGACGATCCTGCGCTTCCAACTCCAGTGACCGTAAAATGTGCCCGCTCCACTGACGCCAGGATTTGTAACTCCCGCTATGATTGCAGCTGGCAGGGTAATGCCTGTGGTCCCAAGGTAAAAGTAGAAGTATGTAAGCCGGATGAATATCTGCAGGCTAATGGCAGATGTCTGAAACCAAGCCGCCGTTGTGGTTCGTACCATGATATTGGCAATTGTATGTCGGGTGAGCGGAAAAATTACTGTACATGGTTATCTGACGATGGTGATATTCCCTCGAGGTCAATAAACAATCGTAGAAATACTGATGGTAAATGCCGGGCGCAATCGCGCTTTGGTGGCTCTCGTTGGTAGTTTTAACTCCTTAGTCTGCCAGATTACCATCTGGCAGGCTTTTTCTCTGTTCCCCTCGGCGAGAGGGCTGCTAATGATTGTGCTATCTCTGATAATACAAAAAATATGATGTGAGGCAGAAAATATTAATTGTCATCAGATCCCGATCCATTTCGGATACAGGATGTTGCCGCCACCAGAGGGTTAGGTCAATGGTCTAATTACAACCTGCTTCGGCCCGCTGGTATGTGGGCGCTCCAAGGTTGAGCTTAGATTTGGATCTAATCACTTTCTTCTGAGGCGGAACCCGAAATTCTAAGTATCAGCAACCTGCTGGGTAATCACCAGACTTTTCCAGTCTAAATGATGAAGCCTTATCGTTAAACCATTTAAAGTTAAATATGTCATCTTTTTTATCTTTGATCATCCAACATTTACCTTTACCATCTCGGTGCTCATATACCCGCAAGTGCCATCCACTCATTAGGTTTGATTTAAAGCCGGAGGCAATATCATCTTGGAAGTTATGATCTGCAAAATTATAAACCTTATTCGGTTCAAAATTTACGAAGGCATCTGGGTTGTCAAAGTTAATAGTAAAAGTTTTACCTGATGCAGCGCCACCAGAGTGATGCTCCCAAATTTTGACGCTGCCAATAGCAGTAGCGGCGGGTTTTTTCGGTTTTACCGGCTCAACGATTATATTGAGTATGCCGCTATCATATGATTTTAATTGATTTTTTAGTGATTCCCAGTTGGTAATGCAATTGCGGGGTTGGTCGTAACAAACCTGTTGACCCATTCCAAAAACCCTGACATTTATTTCTGACTTTGCCTTCAACTCCTCCACCTTTTTTACCTGATCGGGCCTCATAAAAGTACTATTATTGTTTAATAGCCGTGTGGCACGTTCTTTGAACAATAATTCAGAGATATAACCCTTCTCTAATTCCGCCCTTTTGTTGATGGTATCAAGACCGATGGGAGCAGGTGGATCCAGAGGAACTAGCTCTTCTAAACCCGACTCATCATAGCGCTGGGTCACGTATTTTATCACATTCCATTGGCTCTGATCTTCTTTGGGACTCATCAAAGAATTTTTAAATGGACCTTGAGCGTATTGAACGAGTTGTTTTAATGTATCGATGCAGGGCTGGAGATCATCTAAAGAGCAGACTAGGATATTGTCAGGGATTACCGTTAAGAGTCCAGTTGAATCACCACCAAACTGTTTGACGATAACTGATACCTTTGACCTTTTCTTTACTTTTTCGTCTACCTTGTCTAGGCTGCCCTCTACTGCAAGAACACCACTGGTTAAACCTATCTTTAAGGATCCACCAAAGTTATTCTTATCAACCTTGTTCATGAAGTCGATTCTGAGGGTGCCTAGTAAGGTCGCTCCATACTGGATTTCAGCTATGTATTCGTCACCGCATTTTTCTGACAAAACTTCATTATAATTTTCGATATATTTCTCACCTTGGCTGCTGGGTTTAGCCGTCCCTGGTAAGAAGACGGATTTTCGGTTGATACCTTTCCATAAAAAAGTATGAGTCTCACTCATATCATCGGATGACTGAGATAGAGCTATTTTTGCTGAAGCTCCTGCGGCAATGGTGGGGAACTTTACGTCAATACTGAGATCCCCATTGAGGGTGTCAATAACACTATCAAATTTCATATCCCTCTTATACTCGAGATTTCCTATCTCATTACCTTGAATCCGAGATTCGCCTTGTACACAGCTGACATTAAGCAGTTTTTTACGAACTTTATTGTAAGCTTGTCCCAGATTACCGGTGTCGCTATGAGCGGCTGGGATTTCATCACGATCCAACGTGGCAAAATTGTCGAAAGGTTCACAGCTAATTAACATCATGGAACCGGTGATCAATATTGGTTTGAAGTATTTCATTTCAAAAGTCCTTTCAAAAAGATAATAAATGCTCTACTGCTAGTGGTTGATTAAGATTAGATATTGGTTTCCGACATTTTTGGTGATCGATAGAGGCTTTACAAATCTCTACTAATTTTTTTAGTTGCTCAATCCTGTCGTTGATCTCGTCTAAACCTGATTTCAATTTTGGTCGATCGGATTGACTAAGGTCGGCATCTAATAGAAATAGAATTCTTTCTTTAACTTGATATAAACTTGCCAGTTTATCGATATAAATCATGAGTATCGATGGTTTAAATTGAGCTGAGTTGATAACAATTGGATCAGAAAAGCTTTGTAGTGCTTCATGACCAGATTCATGATAAGCGGCTAATTCGGTTTCGAGGACAGATAGATTATCAAGTTCTTCCAACAACGGGGGATTATTCAAAGCGATTTGTTGGCGGTAGCCACTGGGAGTGATTGCATATTGCAATAGTCTGTTGACCCCTTTGATACATTTTTCGGGGTTTTTGATGTGACATGGCCCTTGCTTTATTTCCTGCAGCAGGTTGTTAAAGTCGGAGTCCTGACCACCTTCCTGATAGCCATCCACAGTCAGATAAGCATCTTCAGTAAAAGTTTTGGTTTCTTCCTTAAAACGGCTGGTCTTGGTAATCAGGCCAAATAAAAATGATATTTTAATAGTATGAATAAAGCGTTCGAGTGATGCCTTATCTTTAAAATGTAGAGTAGCATTGATAAATAATCGGCTGCCTAGACTCTGTTGAGATGCAAAAGCTTCTCCACATAATTCTTTCCTTTTCTGCGCAGACTGACTCGATGCTAATTCCCCTCTTTGATTCAGTTTTCTGTTCTTATAGATCAGTGATCCGGCTTTCGTGGAATAGTTGAATAGAATGGTTAAAGAACGCTCAGTTCTAAGGGTTTTTGACAGATATTCTAGGCTGTAAGAAGCACCAATAAGAAATAAATTCACTCCAACGGAGAGAAAACCAGTGGTTTGTTCAAAATGTTGTGCGATGGTCGAAGATATAGTGTAGCCAAATTCCTGGAATGAATTGTTGATAAATACACTATCTCCTACTAAACACGGTTCTTTCAAGCTTTGGTCATAGCTAGAGAAGCTTTGACCCAATTTGATCGTATTTGCAGTAAGGTCTGTTGCTACGAGAAATGCTAATTTAGCGAGGATGAGCCACTTAATGATCAGAATCACAGATTGCTTATGGTTTTTGTGGTCTAGCCATATCATCTTTTCTCTCCCATTAAATTTGATTTCAAAAACATCAAGTAGTTCCCACTATAGTCACGACCCTTATGTGATTCTATTCAAGCAAGGGGTGTACCAATGAAATAACAGTTAGAAAAACGAGAAAGAAATTTTAATATATCTCGAAAAAAATTGTTAACAATAGACTGATGTGATTGCATTTCGCAGAAAACAAGGTTTTTTGATAATGTTATGTTTCAAAATAAATAACACTAATTCAAAATTTTGGCATGATCGAACTAAAACCTTCAATGAAGCGACACCTGTTATTTAACAATAGGATATCTTGCTAGATATAAAATTAAATACATGATGTAAGTGTCAATATAGTTGATATGAAGTTTTTTTTGATTAAATCTCATACACTTTTCTTAATCATAGAATTTACTTAAATTAGAGTTTTTTTTGAAATGACAGTGACGCCTATAAGATTATTTATATTCTGCCATCATTGTCTTGGATTTGATGGAGATCCTATTTTCTCGAGAGGATTAAGTATAGAAAAGACATTGTTAGTAAGAATGGAATAGCTCATCCTTACCAATAATTTAACCAAAAATAGTTATGAATGAGTGTATTCCAGAGTGTTTAATCTAATGACAGTTGAAAAAAATAAAATGTTTAGTAAGCTGCTAGAAAAACGTTGGTAATTAAGATTCGATTCCCTTATCGACCAATACTTAGACATTTTGCAAACTAAGAAAAAAAGGGACTATTCGGGATGTAGCACTAAAAAAATCCATAGATATCGGGGTATATAACTGAAATATGATTTTAACTGTCGTGACTTTAGGCACTGGCATAGGTATTGCTTAGTATTAACTATCGATTATCGGGGGGCGGCGAGAGGAGATGTCATCATGGCAGTTAAAACTATGTTTAAATGGATTTCTATTTATCAAGCAGCTGCTGTGTTATTGGCCTTAAGCTCTGGTAAGGTCATAGCCAATGAAAAAAAATTCCAATCTAAAAATGAATTGATTGCTCAACATATTACATTGGAAGATGATGTACCTCCTCTAGACTGGAATGAGCAAGAAATACCTGATATCCGTTGGGACGATTAACAGAGCCCGCATTAATTTACTGTTGTCTTATTACTAGTCTTAGTAGCTAGGACAATTTTCTAATCTATGTTAACCTATTGCCGATTGTCTAAATCAATCGGCAAGATCCTTTTCATGTTCCCGGCTATTTAGCGCTAAGCTTCATAGCCGGGTAACTGCTTTAGCCCAAGTGTTGGTGCCCCCTATTTTTTCAGTTCAATTATTATAGATCATCATCTCCCTCGTATTACATATTTTGCGTTCTATCTTGTTCGTTAGTAAACCTCTCTACACTGGTCCTTTTCACACATAGAGGCTTTTATCATTTTGTTGTGGTATTTCTTTTGTAGTTTTTTCGTTCCCAACTTACATTTGATACGGGCGGCATAGGCAGCCTTCTTTTTGGAGTGACTCTTGCCAACAAAAGGTGTTTCTTTAGCTTCCATATTAAACTCATCTGCATTGGTGTAGATGCATTTCCATTTAGAGCCGGCCAAGGCAGAGGAACTTAATGCAGTTAATCCTATCAAGATTGATAAAGCGATAGTTTTCATTTTGATATCCTTATTATTAATTGGTTTTGATACGACCCGGAATTATTGTTTGCTCGTTGATGTCCGGTTCGATTTGAATCATAGGAGGTCGTTAGAAACAAAGCTACATGTGTCGTATTGCAAATGGTGATTCAAATTGATTTCATTGAGATATCGATAAACATCTGTTTTTATTTGGTTTATTTTTGGCTGGTATTGATCGAGCTGGTTTTACGGTTATGGAAACTGATCTTGTCACCCGTGAAGAATGAGTGTGTGACTAATCAGTGAGTTAGAACTTGGGTAGGTTTTCTTTTAGGAAAAAGGAAAGGAGCCATGATCTGAACCATGATCTGAACCAGGGGTTGAAAGCGGTTCAGGGATCGGATCTGGGATTCTTTCTGGAAAATGATTAGGAAATATGGTCGGGTCCCTTTTGGGGAAAGGGGTCGGCACTCTGTTTGGGCATGGTCCAGGGTTGTGAGCTGATTTTTGGTTTTGATCTGCATTTCCCCAGATGTCGTAAGCCTTTTTCAGATATTTTCTGCTAATTCGCAATAATTTGAGTTGCATCGCAATCGACCTCGCTTGTATCTTTTTCCAAAATATAGGTTAGTGGTCGGCCCATCTTTTCAAAATTACAACGCATCCAACCTTGATAGAGAGTGATATCTATTAGTGTGCCACTTCCTTGATTGCAGGTACCGTTGCTGGCACGGCCTGGACCTTTGGTGGCACTGAGTGTGCGCAGACAGCCCGGGCGATCAGGGTCTTCGATATAACTAGGTCCTCCCGAGTCTCCGTTACATCCTCCCATACCTCCCCCGATGTCTAGTTGTAGTTCTTTTAAACTGGGGTTAAAAGTTGCGCTTTTTTCTACGAAGCGCAGTGGTCTATTGGCATTATCCTCGTCAAAGGTTCTCCCAAATCCAGCCAATGTAACAATGGTTCCCGCAGATAGATTTTTGGTATTGCCGACCGGAGCTATGCCGTATCCTTCGGGTATCTCACCATCAAAAGTGATAATCCCTATATCGTGGAAAAGGGCGCTAGAGTTACCGTACCTGGGATGCATCGCAAAGGCTGATACTGATATGCCTGGGGCTGCTCTGGGGGTAGTGCCCCATTCTATTGTTATTTCGCTGGGATCATTGATAACTTCGAGACAATGGGAGGCTGTAGAGATGTGATTGGGTCCGATAATTGTGCCGGTGCATATTCCACCGCCGAGGTTTAACCTAATCGTTGATTTTGTAACCATATCACTTATGTTTGCATCTTGACCGCCAACGATGTTGAACTGTATTTGAGGATCGTTCGATACTTGGCAAAGTGAATCGATCATAGCGGCGTTAAGGCCGACAACGGGTTCACCTTCTTCCTTATTTTCATTGCTGCCTTCGGCGATAGCGCCAGATTTATTGAGATCATTGGTGTTAGGGGATTCGGCGATAGCGCCTGATCTTGCTTGTCTATAGTTATGAACTTCCTTGGTGTTACATCCTTGGATGAAGCTAAACCATCCGCATATAATGCTGCAGACCAACGATTTGGTTGTCATTACTTATTCTCCTGGTTGAATCTTATTTAAGAGAAAAAGCAAAACTCATGCCTGGTTTTAGTTAACTCAATCTTTTGGTATTTATAGCTACTTAGGGGATAGGGTTGGCTGATGCTGGGTGTCGATAGCGTTGTTTTTGATTCATTGGTATTTGAATTTAATTTATGTAAACCGGTAGCATTTTCTTCAATTCACTGATTTTATTAATCTATTTTTTGTTGTAGCCCATTTTTTTGGGTTGCAGAGTTGAACATGTTGAATCTCAATCGATTATTCATCATGGGATCCATTCTTTGGTTGTGCTGTCTTTGAGCTGATGCTGGCAAGTGTTGTGTCAGGAAGATATTCCGCAGGGACGTGTTCGCAATGCAATATCACCAGACCCTGGACATAATCGGAAGCATCCAGGTTCTGGTCTGATTTTTAGTCATGCTGTACATTTGTAGCGTATGCTATCTCTTTGGCTTCTTCTCTCAAGTCGAGAATATGGGAAGCCATCAAAGTTAAGCTGCCGCTCACGGTCAGGATCGTCTCCGTGATTTGTCCGTGAAATAGCATAGCACTAAATAACACGAGAAGGCCGCCCCCTGAGATCCATCTGATATATGTTGATGTCTGTGGCCAAAGGAAGATGGCGGTATATATGCTAACAAAAACCAACAGACCTAAATGAATATGCTCTTCTTCAAAGCCAAGTCCTATCTTGCTTAGCATGGGAACTAGAAAAGCAAGTCCCAGACAATGAACTAAACATACTAAAGAAAGCAAAATGCCCACAACGTCTCGCATAATTTTTCAACCCTTCTCAATATCAATTTACATTTTTATTAATTGCAAAATTTTGCATTATGGTCAATAGTATGATCCAGATATAATACAAGATTCGAATATTATGGTGTTTTTTCCTGTTCGTTGCTCAAACATAAGGCAATTACGGTCCTTTGATTGAACGAAGATTGAGCAGAGTATTACTGTATAAAGTTCCTTTGTGGAGGAGTAATTTACTGCTTAAAATTTAGTACTCTGGGAGGAATGCTGGTGGGATTTATGGACGAGCTTGATATCAACGATATTTCAGTCAGCCAAACTTACTTCTTGCCGTGAATATGGATGCTAAATAAGCGTAGAATTAGCTTTAGCGATTAAATTGTTTGCCATTTGCTCACCTCCGTTCACTTCTTATTAGATCAATTGTCCCGGTTTAAATTTTAAAAAAAGAGGAATGACTAAAATCCTTTCAAAATTTTTTGTGAATTTACATCTAAATAAACAGATCTTAG
>PBRN01000017.1 GCA_002725955.1 Pseudobdellovibrionaceae bacterium | reverse complement strand
TATCTACAGCATGCTACTATCCATCGTCTACTGGATGAATTTCTTCAAAATAAACAGATTTATAAAGTACAGGTTATGAAAGAAACTCTACAAAATTTTGAAAAAGCATTTGTAAATTACTACTGCCACCAATACCCAACAGATAAAAATCCTCTTTTCGGAGCCTGTAATTGGGGCCTTGCCGGCCAGGGAAAACGGATTAGACCGTTACTGGTAGCAATGACCAATAAAATGTGTGGAGGCCAAACTCACAACATACTGCCTCCATCGATAGCAGTCGAAATGATCCACACATACAGCCTAATTCACGATGACCTGCCTATTTTAGACGATGACGACCTTCGAAGAGGCCGAAAGACAGTACACAAACAGTTTGATGAACCCACTGCTCTACTTGCAGGAGATGCCCTTCTAACCGATGCATTTACTGTCTTATCCTCAGGGTTTGAAGACACAACGAACCTAAGTGACAAGCAAAGACTTCTCATGGTTAATGAGCTTGGTTCAGCTGCAGGTGGGCATGGGATGGTTCTTGGTCAAATGATGGACATCTATTGGACCGGACGACCCGGAGCAACACAGAAAGATCTCAATCATATCCACCTGAACAAGACTGGAAAGCTAATAGCTGCTTCTTGTGCCATGGGAGCTATAGCAGCCAATGAGGAGCCAAATATCATCACCAAGCTTAGACGCTTCGGTGAACTGGTAGGACTATCGTTCCAAATCATAGATGATATACTTGATGATAAAGTTGGCACAGGGAAGTCATCAGGAAAAGATAAAGCTCAAGGAAAATTAACCTGGCTAAGCACGATGACTCCAGAAGAAGCTCAGGCTCAAGCCAATGAATGGACCTCTGAAGCTTGGAAAATACTTGAGCCATGGAAATCTGACGCCGACGAACTTAAGGAATTAACTCATTCATTGCTAAATCGTCAAAAATAATTTTTTTATTGGCTCTCTGGCCCTGCAGAGCCAACTGCTCCCTCCCATAAGCAACCACATCAGTTTCAACGATTCAGAATGCCGGCAAACAGGCAGTTTCTGCCAGGTAGCTAGCTTGATAGGTTTATAAGGTAAAAGCTAAAATTGATTGAGAGATAAATTCAGTTATTTTCTCATGCAGAGTTCTTTTTCTTAGTGAAAGTCAATCATATGATTCACCGAAGATTGCTCATCTTGATGCTATCCGCAGGCTTCGCTGCTTCTTGCCCAGAGACTGCTTGGGCAAGAATATATCAGAGTTTTAGCGATATAGCCTCTAAGGCAATTCCCGGTGTAGTTAACATACGAACGAAACAGTTTGTCTCAGGACGCGACGCTCTGCTGGACCCCTACCAATTTTTTCTCCGCGGCAGAGTTCCAAGATCAAATAAAAACCATTCACTAGGCAGCGGAGTCATCATAGATCGTAAGGGTTTTATTGTAACAAATTACCATGTGATTAAAGGTGCATCATCTATCGATATCTTGTTTGCTAAACGCAAACATAAAGTTAAAGCACGCATTATTGGTATTGACCGAAAAACAGACCTTGCACTGCTAAAAATCACCCCTCCTTTTAGACTTAAACCTCTTGATATCGGCAATAGTGATTGGCTGCGGGTGGGAGACATCGTCCTTGCCATCGGTAATCCATTTGGTTTTTCTCATACAGTCACTAGCGGTATTATTTCTGCTAAAGGACGTGTGATTGGAACCGGACCTTACGATTCTTTTCTCCAAACGGATGCATCCATTCATCCAGGAAACTCTGGAGGACCTCTCATCGATATTAAAGGAAGATTAATTGGTATAAATACTGCTATTAGCTCTGAAGGAGCAGGGATAGGGTTTGCTATCCCATCAAATATTGTCAAAACAATTATCTCAGACCTGAAGAAACATGGAAAAGTCATACGGCCTTGGTTGGGCGTAATAGGCAAGAACATTGTTTCAAAAGATGAAATGTATGATTCCCATGATCCGACTGGTGTTTATGGAGTCATCATAGAAAACCTTGTCATTGATGGCCCAGCCTGGAAAGCAGGGTTGCGGGTCGGTGACTTGATCATGGCAATGGACGACAAAAAAATATTCGATATTAATAGTCTGCAAAAGAAATTAATCAATAAATCCCCTTCCGAGCGAGCACGAATGAAAGTATATAGGCGTCAAAAGGGATTCGTAAATATCACTGTGCCACTAGAAGAAATTCCCCCGTCCCAGGAGCTCCCTGCGGAAAAAGACTTGTTCTAATTAAACCTGCCAAAAACTCTATAAATAGCTTTAAAACTCTTTGTAATTTCCGCTGAGACCGCTATACTCCGGCCATCGCAAAATGACTGGCCATTATGCTTTTCAGCTCTTGGCCCCTGCTACAGGAAAGGGCCCCGCAATGAGTGACACGCAGACGATCAGCACTCTTAAAGGTTTAGTTATTGATGGAGTTAACAAAGCTAATTCAGGACACCCAGGCGGAGCTATGTCCAGTATGGATTTCGCCTATCTGCTATTTACTGAATACCTGAAGTTCGATCCAGACAATGTCAACTGGCTGGGAAGGGACCGTTTTATCCTAAGTGCAGGCCACGAATCCATGCTCATGTATGCCTTACTGCATATGCAAGGCGTGTTGCCAATGGATGAGTTGAAAAAATTTCGTCAGCTGGATTCCAAAACGCCAGGTCACCCTGAGAACTTTATTACAGATGGGGTAGAGTGTACTACCGGGCCACTTGGTCAAGGGGCTGCTATGTCTGTCGGCTTCGCTATTGCAGCAAAACATATGTCTGCCAAATTAGACGAAGAACTGTTTCAACAAAAAACTTGGGTGCTTTTAGGCGATGGGTGTATGCAAGAAGGCGTCACACTTGGTGCAGCATCAATGGCAGGTCATTTGCAACTAAACAACCTCATCTGGTTCTATGATCGCAATAAAGTTCAAATTTCAGGCAATATTGATCGAGCATATTCTGACGATGCAGCTAAGGTATTCGAAGGATTCGGCTGGGAAGTGATCGAGCTAGATGGCCATAACCATACACAACTTCGTCAAGCCATGGATCAGGCAAAAAAACAGCAAAATAAGCCCTTACTCATCATTGGTGACACGGTAATAGGAAAAGGGGCTTTTTCCTTAGAAGGTCAGGCCAAGACTCACGGTGCTCCATTACCGGCAGAAGAAAGACTTAAAACAAAAGAAAAGCTAGGGCTACCTGCTGATAAAGAGTTCTTCGTCGCCCAAGAAACAATGGATCATTTCCGGAGAAACTTTAATTCTTTGCGGGACCAAGTGGCCCAATATAATCAAAAGCTAAAGGAAAAATTAGCGGCTAACAATGAGTTTAAAAAGTTATATGATAGCTATTTTAGTACAGAAGACTTCTCCCACCTTTCTCAACTGAGCTGGGACAAAGCTAAACCAGTAGCAACCCGAAATGCATTCGGCGACATCATTGAGGCTTGGGCTGATGAGATCCCTAACTTGATTGGAGGTAGCGCTGACTTGGAGCCCTCTAACATGACAGGAGCTTTTGCAAAAAAGGTCGGTGAATTTACCGCAGAAACCCCTGACAACAGAAATATTTCATTTGGGGTCAGAGAGTTTCCAATGTCAGCAGTGTGCAATGGGATATCTCTATTTGGCGGCATGATACCTTTTGATGCTACCTTTTTATCTTTTGCAGATTACTCAAGGCCAGCATTGAGACTGGGTGCCATTCAAAATGCCAAAGTGATTCATGAATTTTCCCATGATTCATTTTATCTTGGGGAGGATGGGCCAACGCATCAACCAGTAGAACATATCATGTCTTTGCGTATGATTCCTGACTTCTACGTTATGAGGCCTGCTGATGCGACAGAAACTGAAATTATGATGCGGGAAGCTCTTAAGCTCAATACGGGCAGTGCAATCTGTCTAACCCGGCAAAAGCTCCCTCACCTGGAACACAGTAGAACTCAATTCGAATCAGCTGCAAAAGGAGCTTGGGCTGTNCTNGACACAGATAANCCTGANTTNGTACTTATAGCAACAGGGAGTGAAGTTGCCACCGCACTTAAAGCAGCTGAACTACTGAAAGGTGTTAAAACCAAAGTTATCTCGATGCCTTGCTGGGANCTTTTCGACAAACAAACTANGAGTTATCAAAAAGAGTTACTAACCANCTGCCCTAAAAAGGTTTCGATTGAAGCAGGNGTCACATTGGGTTGGCAAAAATATACTGGTTCAGANGGGCTAAATATTGGTCTCGACCATTANGGTAAAAGCGCTCCAGCCGGAGACCTCGAGAAAGAATANGGCTTTACTCCAGCCGCTATTTCAGAAAAAGTAAAAGCATATTTAAGCCAATANGATTAATCTACAATTATCATTTAAATTCANGNCCATACANAAAAACAATAGTTTTTTTCTGTATGGCTCTATGCTTATTCCCCTATTTCGANGTACAATTATAGTAAATAAACTGGGGAATGCTTGCGTGACAGAGACCGAACAGAAAACAACAATCCTAATTGTAGACGATGAAGTAGACATCTGTGATATGATGATGTTTACCTTTGACAGCAAAGGCTTCAGAACNTTTACTGCGCATGATGCAGAGGAAGCNTTTAACTTAGTTCAAAACGAAGANATTGATATTGTAGTTAGTGATATAAGAATGCCCAAAGGTGGGGGANTGAAACTACTTACAGATATCAAATCTTATAATGCCAACAAGCCCAANGTATTTTTGATAACAGGATATGCAGACGGAACTACAGATGAAGCNATGCANGCNGGTGCTGAAGCCGTCCTATCAAAACCCATCAAACTCAAAGACTTGGTAGACGAAGTTCTAAAAGTATCAAANAATTAGGGCATTTACCTTACCTATAGTCGACCTCATTNTTTTAANNTAGATTCACTTGCTNATTAAAAAATTCATGATATGTTGGCCTACCTTGAGAAACTTTTAAGACATTTGGGCTCTAATGGATAAAATTAAAAAAAAACAGATTGTTAGCACTATCATGGTGAATGAAAGTTTCACTCAATTNGCTCTAACTACNGACAAAAATCAAGAATTCACNATNCCTGACCCAGTAGAGCGCCTGCCNGGAGAACACATTTGTGANGCAGCATGGAGAGTATTAAATAATGTGGGATTAAGCGATCAGGAGCAATTTTATCAGTTTCATGAAGCAAANACAGATCAACTTCAAGAAGGGTTTCACCACTCATATTTCATTACCGTTTTTCAAAATAATCAAACTCAAATGAATATACCAATTNAATGGCACCCGATAGAAAGCTCAAAACAATGGCTACCAACAGAAGGGTTTCAATCACTTCTAGAGCTCAGTAAATTATGATGGATTCAGTTGCTTTTAAATAAAGAAGACCCTACCTAGTATCTAAATCTGACTCAGACTGATAGGCTATACCAAGAACTANTTTTGGAGATAGCAAGATGAAAAGCNAGAAAACCCCNCTTTCAATNGNCGAGGAAATTNAGCAGCTTGATTCCGAACCNACCATCATTATTGCAATGCCAACAATGACNGANCCTAACTTCGAAAANACNGTTATTNTACTGATTGAGCANACCAAAGANGGNGCNACAGGTTTTATAGTTAATCGNCCTACAGAAACACCTTTACACTCGCTCATATTAGAAAANCAAATTGATATTCCNGATTCAATACCTGCATGGTTTGGAGGACCTGCCGCNACTGATAACGGACTAGTTCTCCATAACCAAGGGGAGCCAGGNTCTGCACCCGGNAATATATGTATTAGTGCTTCNGATCTAGCCCTAGAAGGTCTAGTTGANCATGCAAATGAACATTCCGCAAATAAAGATAAAGATAAAGATAAAGATAANGACCTGCTTTATCCNTATAGGTTTCTTGTTGGCTATGCGGGTTGGGGACCGAATCAACTGGAAGANGAAATGAAACAAGGAGCATGGNTACAAATTCCTATGAACCTNAAACTCGTCTTCAACACACCATGGGATNAAATGTGGAAACTATCAACTGCTTCACTTGGAATAGCTCCAACCAAGCTAACCCCNATGCANCATGATTATTTGATCTAGCNNTTAAGTTTTATATACTACTAATTTTTAACNTTNTTTTCCAAAAACTCTGAACGNCCTCTNGCGAACTTCAATGCTTGCTNNGAGTCAAATTTAAAGAGCCATACCCCATTTAAGTTTTTATAAANCTGTTCTTTGGCGNCGTCTTTAGANNNATTNAANTCAACTGTTAGGAAGTANTCCGGATCTTTNGCACCATGAGAACGAACAGAGATNANATATTTATCACCGTCAAAAGTTTCCATTTTGAAATCTGAAACATGTTTCAAAGAATTAACAATTTTCTCNTTAGTGTNGGATTTAACTTTCTCCTTATAAACTANCCTAGTGAGAATANTCTCAAGNTCTTTNACTNCTGCTCTATTACTTTTTTCTTCTCCTAAAATCCCTTCCATCACTAACTCTTCTTCTTTNTTCTTACGNCTGAAANTNACCGACTTGCTCTTTGGATTCTTTGGAAAAAGAGCTACAGATTNNGCTTTNTCNCCNGCTACATCAACCAGAACATCTAATTCCCATAACTCAGGTTTAATATCCAAANCAATTTCTTTATCTACCAGCCATGAATCTACAGATCCCTNTTTCGCTATATATTGNCCTCCACCTTNACGAGNTTTACCNAGAAAAAANGTCNTATTCTTATCGCCGACTTTAAGCTCAACTTTATCGTCTTTTAATCCTAGNTGAGNCCACTTTTCCTTACGGCTAGANGCTTTCCCTTGATANCGGNTTAGGTTCAACTGCTCTAGAAANTTGACAACTTTCTCTCCNGATGCAGGGAACTCTTCTTGNCCCNTTACAACCCATAAGTCGCTCTTATTTTTTTCTAGATGGACTACANTTTCTCCCTTTTGCAGCCGAATTTGATCAACTTTAACCATATCATCAATGGAAATTAAACTAGTTCCAATTAATGAAGTNTGATTACTATCACCCAACTTTTTAACGCCAATTGTAATCATCGCCACAAAAGCTAACAAAACAATCAATATCGGAATTTTTTTATCTTTCATTCTATCCCTCATCACTATGATCTTTGCTGTTTCACTCGTCGNTCACGTCGCATATANACCAAGCCACCAAATAAAGTNACACCTAGCGGCATTACCGCCAGATTCAAGCCTATTAGNATATTGCCNAGTCCTTCTATTTCTTCTCTAAGATTTTTGCGCACTTCTCTACGTTGNCGACGAATTGAGACCTCTTCCTGTCGATACCTTGCTATCTCAGCCTGCTGAGCCGGCGTCAAAACAGCTCGATTNGCATCGGTTCGTTGTGACTGTATCTTTTTNAAAGTAGCTTGTAATTCAGCTAACTGACGACTTAACTGCTCTTCTTTTTCTTTCCANTTTAACTGCGCTTTTCTTTCCAACTCAATAACAGTTGTAAATGGCCGNGCGACCCTACCAGAAGATCTAATAGAAATAAGATCCTGACTTCCNCCTAAAAACTCAGCNCCATTAATNACCAAGAATAAATTATCATTTCTGGGGCGAACCAGCATCTGATCCCCGAANCTCATTTTAGANACAGAATTATTATCATGAATAAAATCCGTATCACCGATAAGCATAACGACATTCTCTTGAGAAGACTCTGATTTATGCTTCAATTTAGAATCTTTAGGAGCTGAATCAAANGCACTTTTAAANTTACCTTTTAAAAGCCCCACCAGAACTTTTTTCTTATAATCAATCTTCATACTAGATGCCAACTGNGAGGGTCGCATATAATTAGCCATNACCGACTCAACNTCACCAGACTGTTCTCCGGTAGTCACCAAAGCCTCNAAGGTGTGTGGAGAGCCATCCTTGAGATGAAAAGAACCTCCTTCAGCNAAAAGAATNTGCTTAAGGTTCGATGTTACGGGAGATTCANNAGATAAATTGTCACGACTCAAACTCATAAANAAAGGATAAGCCACNGCACCCATACCAGCATTGACTCTTGTNGCTGCCTGCACATCACCACTCATTTTTGACTTATTGTAAACAATACCCCAGTTANTAAAAAGTTTTTGTACATCGCTAGANTTTTGNTGCATTTGACCGCCACGCATAGCACCACCCGACTGNGCTAANTCAATNCGAGANAAAGGATCAACTGCAAGAATTANTCTGCCTCCCCCAACTACGAACTGATCTATAGAATATAATGTCTTTTGAGTTAANGCCTTTGGGTGAATAACNAATAGAACATCTAAACCTTCTGGNATTTNNTCCTGCTCACCTTCCAAAAATTGAACNGCAAAAGANTTCTTCAATCCATCAATAATAGACCAAGCTGCCTCCTGCCCAAAACCATCAGGAGAAACCATCTTGTAGGAAGATAATACCCCTAACTTTANATTCTTATTAGATTGNAATTTCAANATCGCTTCCGAGAGATCATATTCAAGAAACTCTTCTTTTCTCGGATCAAGATAAGGAATAGCTACTTCTTTATCNCCAGAAATAAAGACNACACCTAAAAAAACTTCAGTACCAACTTGAGTAGCTACACCTTGTATACCATACTTCCTTGCCCATTCCTCNTCATCAGTATCAGGCTTAGGATCTATAACTTCNAAAGTCATTAAACCATCTGACCAAGCAACATATTCCCTTAGCACTTCTTCAACTCGCGTACCCCAAGTTTTAAATGCTGGAGGAAGTTCTTTTACNGACTTAGTATAATANAACTTAANAGTAACATCATCTTCCAATTTACNAACAATATTCATACTTCCTTTAGANAAAGTATAAATACTATCTTCAGTGACATCGACTCTAAAAAAAAGATTCGAAGAGATAACGGAAACAGAAACAACCGCTATAAAAATTAGANCTATATTTATTCTNGTTTTCATCTTTTACCCCTCCTTCTTCAATTCTAAAACAATGGCAGTCAGAACTAACGANGCACCAGAAAGCAANACAAANTAAATAACATCACGGGAGTCAACNACACCTCTNGTGATNGCTGTATAGTGAGGNATAAGACCCAGACTAGTNATCATATCGACTATAGCTATGGGCAGAATAGCTGCCAGTACATTAGTAAATACTCCCCACCCNAAGAGAACAAGTAAAAANGTAATCATTACCCCTAGAATAAAGCTAACAACTTGATTTTTAGTCAATGCACTAGTCAAGCAAGAAATAGATANACAAGACCCTGCCAGTANAANACTACCAAAGTAACTAATCAATATNACCCCATTATCAGGNTGACCTAAATAGTTNACTGTAATCACGATAGGAAANGTCAGCATCAAGTTTATAACNAGAAAACTTAAGGCAGCCATGTACTTAGCAAAAACAGCCGTAAACATATTAACTGGAAGTGTAAATAATANTTCTATAGTACCTGAATGCCTTTCNTCTGCCCACAAACGCATACCAACGGCNGGAACAAGAACTAAAAANAGCCATGGTAAGATACCAAAAAAACCATCTAGNCTTGCCTGNTTAGATTCATAAAGTCGCGAAAGAAAAAAGGTACAGCCNGAAGANGCCAGCAAGAAAATAACTATAAATACGTATGCGACGGGCGATCTAAAATANCCAAAGAACTCCCTTTTAAATAGTGGTAAAAATAATTGCATCATACACCTCTCTCTACATCATTTGTAGTGACAGCACGGAAGACTTCATCAAGATGACCTTTTTCCACTAATATCTGTTCCATTTCCCAACCATTTTTCCGCACCATTGCCGCAANATCNGTAATAATCGAAGCNCCTTTTCGAGGGAANACCCTAAGTTCATTACTTGACCCTAGACCGATCACTTTTTCTACATTTTCCATNTCAGACAAAATTTTCTCTGCAGATGNTTCTTCTTTACCAAANTTCATCGTTACCGCATTGTGTAATTCTGATCGCTCCATCAGCTCGTCAAGTGATGAATCNGCTACGATTTCACCATTAGCAATAATAATTGCCCTTTGACAAATCGCCTGAACTTCTTCCAAAATATGGGTNGAAACAATAATCGTCTTNTCCTTACCCATCTTTTTAATCAGCTGTCGAACTTCATANTTTTGGTTCGGATCTAATCCATCAGTCGGTTCATCAAGAATCAAAATAGGTGGATCATGNATCAATGCCTGAGCGAAACCAACCCTTTGTTTATANCCCTTCGATAAAGTTTCAATCGGAAGATGCCATACCCGATTCAGAAAACATGTAGTCCTCATCTTCTCGACAGCATCTTTTAATGCCCCACCTTTCAATCCGCGCATTTCTCCAATGAAGTCTAAAAATTCGAAAACAGTCATCTCACCATACGAAGGCGCACTCTCCGGTAAATACCCAATAATCCGTTTTATCTCTTGAGACTGTTTAACTACATCCAATCCATTAATTTTTGCCGTCCCATCGGTTGGATTGATAAAGCCAGCAAGCATTTTCATAGTTGTGGATTTACCTGCCCCATTAGGTCCAAGAAAACCAAGAACCTGCCCCTTAGGTATGTCAAAATTTATATTTTTAACCGCTCTAAAAGTTCCAAATTGTTTCGTAAGTCCTTGTGCCTCAATCATAGCAGACCAACTCCATCTATAATGCTTATGATTAAACTCTAATCTGATATTATTAGATTAGAATGTAACATCCAAGCAAAAGGGATGCAAAGGTCGAGTCTATATAGGGTTATTTTATATTGAGGGGTTAGTTATTGTGATTATAAATTAAAACTTTGTAGTCGTCTTCCAAGTGATAGCCAATAACATCGATGTACTAATCAGGCCAAAGCAAAGCCCGATCCATAAGCCCTGCAATCCCAAATTATAATGGTAGGAAAATAAAAGCCCCAATGGCAGGCCAATGAAATAGTGTCCAATTAGATTAGCCCGCATAGGAATTACCGTCTGCCCAAAGCCACGAAAGGCGCCAGCCAATACCACTTGAATACCATCAAAGATTTGAAATGCTGCACAGACAGGAAATAGAAGCAGTATAATCTCAATAACCCCCAAATTATCAGTAAATAATTTTGCAATATATACCGGAAAAAGGAGAAAAGTGAGAGCAGACAACATCATCATTCCTGCAGATAGCCCAACCCCCAGCACACCGATCAAACGGGCGGTCTGTAACTGAGCACGACCACAATGATAACCAATTCTAACACTGACAGCAGAAGATAGACCCAAAGGCAAATTGAAAGTAAGAGAAGCTATCATAAATACGATCTGATGAGCTGCAACTTCATTGACCCCCATAGTGCCAGCAAGCAGAGAGACAAGCGAGAAAGCACCTAGCTCTAGACCATTTTGAATCGCAACCGGCCCCCCTTTTTTAAGAAGACTCCTAAAGGCTTCGGCATCCTGAACTAGCCATGAAGAGAAACGCCAAAATGAGCAGTGGAATAATGCCCTGAAAGGCTTGTCGTACCATATCAAGAGCATCATCAATGAAATAATACGAGTTATGACAGTAGCCCAACCAATGCCTTCTGCCCCAAACATAGGTATCCCAAAACTACCAGAAACTAACAGCCAATCGGCGATGAAATTAATTAAATTGGAAACAATCATCATGATAGCAATAGGTCCCGCATGATGTTGAGCCTGCCAAAACCTCTGACCTACAATGAACAGTAAGGTAACAGGCAAACTCAAAGCACTCGGAATCAAATAATCACCAGCCACTTCAGCAACATCAGCTTTCACTCCAAAAGAGTCAAAATGATAGCTAATCAAAATCAGACAAGGAACAGCAACCAATGATAAGAAAAGGGTAAGAATAATACCCTGGGATAGGAATTTCAGTTGTTGAGGAGAATCATTAGAACCTACAGCTCTCGCTAAAAAAGGATCTAGGCCTAATATCGCTCCAGTTGCAACCATCGAAATAGTTAGAAAAATAGCATGCCCAGTGCCTATACCTGCGACCGTAAGAGCAGAGTCTCTAGAAGCCACTAAAGTATCCACAAGCCCCATTGTCATTGTGCCAATAAAAGCCAGTATGATAGGAATCGCTAATCTAAGTAATTCACGTAACTCAGTCCATTTTATATTCACGCGGATAAGCACCCAAAAGCTGCGTCAAAACTACGGTAGCATAGCTACCCGATGGTAAATCAAAAGAATAACTTGCCGTTTTACCATCCATAACTAAAGAAATATCTTCAAATCGAATCCATAGGGCTCGACGCGCCCCCGGCAACTTCTTGCCTAATTTATTAAACAATTCATCATCTAAACCAAGCTCGGACAGACATCTATTCTCAAATTCTAGCGCTTTATCAGCAGCTGGAAACAGCTTTTTACCCGGCAATGGGCCAAGCAAATTAGTTTCTCCAGAAAGGAAGCGCAGCTGCTCACTAGGTATATCTTCAACCCGAAAAACTCCACCGCCATTTTTCTTCATTACATCACCAGGCAGTAGCTGACTACGTGGATATTCACAAATTCTGCGGTGCAGGTAATGATTAAATACCATTGATTGGGCAGCAGACAGGGCCAACCGCTTCCAATGACCCATCTGAAACTTTTTGGGTACAGGGTTTCCCTGAAGAATAGCACAGCCAATATAGCCCGTATCACCCTTAGATCCAAATCTTTGGCGACCAAAAAAGTTGGGAACACCATTTGTGACCGCCTCATTGAGTCTCATCTCAGCATCGACCAAGCTACCGACCTCATGGACCTTAATCCTAAATCGGTTACCCTTTATGTAACCAGTCTTCAACTTTTGATGATGACGACTAACATCCAGAATGTTAACACCAGAATCAGAAAGTTTGCACAACTGACTCTCATAGCTAGCCGGAACAGATATATGTTGGCGAGAAACTGAGCGTTTATCCTTAAGCCCCGCAGCCCCTATATCACGGTAAGGCACACCTAGTGATTGAGATAAAACCTGGCACAACTGATCATGAGAGAGGTTTCTCTTCTCTAACCATAGATACAAATATTCCCCAGCTCCAGAAGGAGCCACTGCCGGTATTTCCTCAACAATAAAATCTTCAGGCTTGCCCTTAATTGAACCATTCTCTGTCAGACTAGGGTCTGAACCATGATATAAATCTCCTACTTTTTCTGGATGAAAATCCTCGAAAAACATGACAAACCAATCGTTTAGATGTGTTTTAAAAGATCCGGGAAAGATTGTAGGGTATAGTCTGGCTTCGGAGTAGCTTCATCGGCAGGGGCCATCGCTATATTCTTATGGACGTTTATATCAGGGCTAAAAGCTAATAACCTATCCTTTATTTCTGGATCTACGGTAGCTCCATATTCGGCCCAGCCTGTGGACACGCCCAATAGTTTACCAAGCAAAACATCCTTTCTCAGGTTATCACCAATCCAATGGACCTCAGAAGGATCAACCCCAAAATCCATCAGAATTGTTCTCAGCCCCCGTGTCCCAGGCTTTTCATATTCTTCTGGCAAAACCCTAACAGCACCGGCAAAATCAAACTGTTTCCGACTTAAGTGCTTGATCAAAATATCTTGGGCTACCATTGGTTGTCCAGAATAAACAGGAATCACCGGATCAGATAAACCATATATTGCTTCGAAAAGATCTAATAGTCCCATTTTTTTTAGCTTCCACATAGCTACATAGCAAGGAGCATCAGTTAAAGCCACAATTTGTATATCTGATTTATTCTTGATCTCTACTAAAGTGCGCTCTACCCCATCATATGGAAGAAAGTGTTTACGGGCTTCATTATTAAAAGCCTGACGACTCGATTCCACACCTTCTTCAAGAATCCGGTTGGCATCGTATTCATAAAATTTCTGGACTGAAGGCAGCTCTTGAATAAGAAAAGGGTATTCAATAGATGTCTGCCGGGTAAAAACCTCTTTAGCTTGAGATTCCAAAACAGCACGAGATATTCCAGTTTTGCTAGACAAGTCATTAAAAAGAGCATCCATACAATGCACGTAATAACTTACCCAATCAAAAATAGTATTATCAATATCAAGCACTAATAGTTTGGCTGCAGCTTTATTCAATGGAAAATCACACCTTATACAAACAAATGGAATACAAAAACCCNAGCCATTATGCCATGGTCTTTATAAAAATCAAGGTCTTTATTGTTATTTAGTATATCAANANCAATTTNTNAATATTNAATTTAACATAGATAAAAGCAAGCNATNACCAGTGTAAGTCAATGAATTCTTTNGGAAGNCCTAACTCTAAAGCATANTTAATNTCAGTNCCCACAAGCCTAATTCCCAGAAATCTTTTGACCCACTCATCTCCATTAACCAACAAATCACGCCATTGCCCATCGGCAATGACNCTACCTTCATCCATCAAAACGATACGATCAGCAAACCGGATCGCTATTTCNACAGACGANGTNGAAACCACCATGGCCCTTTGATCNGCAACATTAACTAAATCATTAATCATATTTAGAATAATAGTCGAGGTNACAGGATCTAAACCTGATGTNGGCTCATCAAAAATAGCCATCCTCGGAGAGGTGCATATGGCCCGGGCCACTCCAACACGGCGCTGCATCCCNCCTGAAAGCTCATAGGGATACATGTGCTTAGTGCGAGGCAGCTTAACGATTGACAACAGGTGTTCAATTTGCCGNTCCATCTCCGCTGAAGACATATCTGTCATATTATCCATAGCAAANCGNAGATTGTCTGCCACAGTCATATAATCAAAAAGAGCACCTTGNTGAAAAGCCATACCTACTTGCTTCAGNGTATTCAAACGACTATTTTCATNACTATTAACCATATCCTGGCCTAGCAGAGAAATAGATCCTGAAGTTGGAGGNTCTATACCTAGTATAAGCTTTAATACAGTTGACTTACCGCAAGCCCCCGGACCTAATAGCGAGACCTTTTCACCTGCCAAAACTGAAAAACTGACATCATTCAANACCTGAAGGCTACCGAAAGATTTATGAACAGACTCCAGATGAATCATGCCTTACCCCTCTATATGAAATAACACCTTCTATAGATTTACATCGATTAGACCTCATGTATACTGGTTAAACCAGNGATCAATTAAGGTTAGATATATGATAAACCAAAGCTCATGGAACAAGCTATCTTTAGAAGAGCCTAAATTAGTCTGGACNAGATCACAGGACGCATGGTTGTCAGATTATNAGTTGTTCATTAGCCCNAATACNAACTTGATGCATCTACCATGTATCACAATCACACCGCTNAAAGTCGACTGGCAAGATCAAAGCACTGATATTGTTATTTTCACNAGNACNACAGCAGTTCGACTTGCNCAGAAAANCCTTAGCTTNTGGTCTACAATAAAAGATTGTCAGCATATCTATACTGTAGGCACAAAAACTAAAAAAATATGTCATGAACATGGCTTGATTCAAGCNTCTCACCCAAAAGANGTAAATAACGGATGCGAACTACATAAATGGATTGAGCGNAAATTTTCGANCNACACAAAAATCATACANCCTGCNGCCCAAGACTTAGCTACAGAAAACCAATCNGAACTTCGCCAAAAAGGCTACGAGATAAATCATATACCAATATATAAAACTANTTCNAAATTATCTNTTCCGAGTAANGNCATACCNATACTAAACGAACACCTACATGGCGTAGTCTGTTTTGCAAGCCCTTCGGCTGTNAANGGGTTCTTTGAAAAACTAAAACCTCAAAAAAAAATCGAGTATGTCGTCATCGGAGAAACAACTGCGAATGCNTTGCAANGCTATGCCNAGGAATCAGTTACNATGGTAGATCAACCATCAGTTGATAAAGTTATTTTACGTGCCGAGTCTATTCTTGAGAAAATGATAAACCCGTAAAAGTATTTAACATCACAGCNTCNGAAAGNTCCATAATGCGCGGCATAGCCAATTGCTTGATATGATCTATATCGAAATCAATCNAATCAGTGTCAGTAGGCTCGAATCTTGAGAGCTGTAATAAATTATTGCGCAAATNATCCGGCCCAAGACCAACCAACTTAGNAAAGCAGTCAAAAAAGTAGGGCCCATCAGGNAAGCCTGTTTCCAGCCAAATCTGNGACAAAGATANCCTNGGCTGCTCCATTATCAGCGATGCAGCAACTATAACTCTAAATGTCCAGAGCCATTGCAGAGGAGAAACACCTTGCTCACTNCAAAAAAGCTGCTCAAATTCATCCCAAGAATCTCCAGCAACTTTTTTTAACTGCAATTTACCAATATCAGCCCAATANTTTGCCTCAATAAAAGAAAGAACAGCTCTAACAGATTGAGATTTCTCTTGGTTTNACCTATTTTCTAACATGGCTTACCGTAATTATGATATAGATCTTCTATGAAAATAATTGGATNNCTACCTCTTCCNNATAACCTTAAGTTAGCAAGGTTTATGCCAANGATTCCGAACCAAAATATCAANTCGATTTTNAAAAAAANNANGGAAAGNTCAGATAAATCAATCAGATCAGAGAGCNCACACTGACATGAGACTGAGAATCATCTATAGAATGGGGTTTACTTTTGNTACAAAAGGTAACATTTATAGACCGTCAAATTAAATATCATTACCCAATTCCAAATGAACAAAATATGATTCACCAGTTTCAAAAANTAACTCAAGATCATGCTTAACCATAGTCTTTGAGGCTATCGACAATATAACTTGGTGAAAAATATTATCTTCATTTCTTTTCACGATTCCATTTGGGATTCCCAGTAATGAGGCAAAATCTCTTTTTCCCATAATAATATGCTTAGACTGCAATTGCTCGATACCTTTAGTAAGATAAACTGGCACTTCTAAGCGGGGNGACCTCAAACGAATCCCAACACCTTTTCTGAGTTGCAGATGCCATATTTCATGAAATGTTTCAGATTGGGAAATCATATAATCATTAGCAAANTGAGGTCTGGTCACNTCCCAAGATACAGCTATAGGTATGTCGACCCTATAATCCCGCCAAGTAGACAATAAATTGCCACCATCCAAACCAAATGCAGCTGCAACAAACAATTGGGATGCCATCAGCCAAAAAAAGCATCTCCTAATGTAAAAAAACTCATGTTTCTGAAGCATCAACAAATTTTCTAACATTTTCATAAAAATGACCCTGAAAGTCCACGGCTTATGCATTATACTATATTTGATTAAGCTAATAAACATTTGATCAGGATTCCACTTGGTCCCCTATTTGACTAAAACCTTAATCCTATTTCTTTTCGTGATAACACCGATCTATCCTAGTCTTGGTGGTATTCATAGAGCACCTATAATCATCCCAGCATGGAAGGTAAAGAGAATTAGTGGGTATGAATTGGAACAATATAGAGTTTTCAGAAGCTCACCAACTGGTAAAGCGGTAACCATTCCATTCCAAATAGATGAAATGAACAGCGTGGGTGATTTTGTATTACCAAAAGGCTTAGCCCCTAACCATAATACTGGCAATAAAATATTTGATGTATATGACGAACTATCCATCATGGGGCAAGATATTGGACCCAATAAAGAACCAACGGTATGGGATTTTGACCCACCAACTTATCTATATCAATTGACTTTCTCGAAAAATGGCAAATCGGGTGCAATTTATATAGGAGTTTACTTCAAAAATGCTCCACCTTTAAGCCAGAAAAAATATATCATCTTTGACAGCAAAGAAGGAAATATTCGCACTTCAAGATATAATTATAAATTCGATAACAAAAATCATCTGATAACGAAAAGCATATCTCTGCAAGATAAGAAAACAAATAGTAGCGGCAAAGAATTAATTGATTCTTCCACTTTTGCCATGAAAGCTGACCTAAAGTACTTTCTAACCCTCAAGGCCAATCACCGATCTGTAGAAAGCCGACAAGAAGCTTGGAAATCGGGTCCCATTAGAACAATTATTCGGGTAGATTTCGTCTATAATTTTTTAAAGTTAAAAATAAAGATTGGTATGTATACTGAGGTGAGTTTCTTTGCCAATGCGGTGGTCTTGCCAGCAATTATCTATAACCCCCTAGACAGCAAGAATTTAAATAGCGGCAGTAGTTTTTACTATGGTTTCAAACTAGTGGACAACCCTAGTTCACTAAACATACAAACGAATATGCCTAAATGGAAACCAGAATCTTTATTTGATATTCTTCTGACTAAAAATAAGAAACAATCAAAGTATTGGGTTAGCATGCACAATAATGACGCTATGCTGTATTTCGAACTTATACTATCTAAGCAGATGATTAATATAGAAAATATACCTAAATTATACCAAAAAAATATTGACGGACCGGCATTCACAAATATCTCCAATGACAAAATATTTGACATCGAAAATAGCCCGATTAACATCGGCATACATTTTGATTTAAAAAAGTTTAATAAAGGTGATAATTTAATAGCTTTCTATCTATTTTTTGAAAATGAAAAGAACTTAAAGCAACTAGAAGAAATGAAAAACCGCCACCTGTGGCAATATACTCTGAAAAGAATTCCCATATCTAAACAGAAACAATGAATGAAATATGAGGGAGTCACTTGTGGAAACATTTAACCCTGAAACAAATATCACTAACGAACTCAAAGAAATGAGAAGCCCACCTGATGAGACAGATCAATTACCTATGATCGTATGGTTAACAGGACAAGAATCATGGGCTGAAGAATTCTCTATTTCTGCAGATGAAGCCATGAATGCACTTTCCATCAAAAGGTCGCGGTTAACTCAAATATCCGGCAAGGAACTCCGAGTTGGCAGAATACGTATTGATCGTTACATAAGGCCAGTCTATCGCCAAGACGATATAACTAGCTACTTAAATTGGTCAAGAGCCACCGCAACTCATAAAAGCTCCTCTAAAATACTTGAAAAAGCTGTGGAGCAACTCAAGGATCAAGGCCAGCAACTCCATGACAAAGTACAAAATTTAGGCGCTAACTTATCAGACCAGGTCCTCGAACGGCTCACAAACGAAATCTCTCAAGTAATCATCGACAATCAAGAGCATCAAATAAAAAAAGTTAAGAATACCATCGAGCAAAATATTATTAAAACAACGAGTAATATTCTTCCTCAGCTAGCACAAAAATTAAAAAATACATTTAAGCCAGTTGAATTTGAGCTCTCAATAATCGATAAGCTAATCAAACAACTGTCGCATCAAGGTGAACAGATCGAAAACAAGACCGAAAAGGTAAGACAGTGGACAGGCAAATGGGATTCTATGGGAAGCATTCTAATTGATGAAATAAGGAGTATAGGCAGATCTAATCTGGAATCAGTGACAGCACTGCAAAAGGTAAAAGACGAGATCCTTCAAGAAATCAGGCATCGTGATCACCATGTCATGAATCAAATCACTGATGATATAAAATCTATCACAATCAAGATCAATGAAATTGAAGAGACAATCATAAGAAACAGAACGGATGATAATCAAAAGGCAAGACCTAAACCCCGAAAAGCTATAAGCCAACAAACAATACGATCAATAACAAAGCAAAAGCGAAGGGCCCAAGAAAAAGGTACCGAATATCACCAATAGTTTAGTTCATAAAACTTAAGATAATCAAAAAATAAAATTGGGCCCGATCCTTCGCAACATACAACTTCACCAATAAGACCATTCAAAACTTCATATAAGATGCTTGGATCTGAGGATATCAATAAGGGAATCAACAGCAGATACCACATTCATTGAACTAGTATCAAAAAGGACGGCATCATCTGCCTGCATCAAAGGAGCTGTCCCACGCCCCGCATCTTGATGATCTCTACGAACAATATCATCCTGAATGACCTGCAGGTCTACAGAATCACTATCCACTGTTGCAGATTTCAATTGCGCAAAACGCCTACGGGCGCGCTCTTCCAGAGAAGCTGTCATAAATATTTTTAAATCAGCATCAGGAAAAACAACTGTCCCAATATCACGGCCATCAACTATAGAGTTACGACTAGACTTTCTTGTGAGGTCTCGCTGTAAAGGAAGCAATTTTTCTCGAACAGCTGGCATTTTCGCTACCATGCTCGCATCTTGCCCAGCTTCTGATGTTTCTAATAATGGAGTAATATCTTCCCCATGGAAATTAACTTTTGAGGTATCAGGGTTCCATATAAGATTTTCAGCTATTTCATCCACAACGATCAGCACAGTTTCAATATCATCGAGCGGTATAGCTCGCTTCCTAAGGATAACTCCTACAGTTCGATACAGAAACCCGGTATTGATATAGTTCCAGCCCAGCTTTTCACATACTAAAGCACAGATACTACTTTTTCCGGATCCGGCTGGCCCATCAACAGCTACGATCATAATCCCTTTTTCCCTTTTCAGTTTGCCTTCGTTCATTTTCACCATACTTCTAGAGGCAACATAAAAAACCAGCAACAACTTGAAATAATATTACCCAATTGACACTACAGATACATTATAAAACAGGGCATGATTCTGTATAGATCCTTCTGCTAAGAATCATAGCCACCTATCTTAAGAAACTTTTCTTGCCGGTGCCTCGCTAATTCATCAGGAGACATTTTGCTAAGTTCTTTCAAGTCATTAAGAATAGTTGCTTTCAGTGCTTTAGAGACAGAATCAAAATCTTTATGAGCTCCACCTACAGGCTCTTCGATAATACTATCAATAACCCCATGCTCGAATGCCCCTTGAGCTGTCAATTTTAAGGCAGCAGCTGCCTCCGATGCTCGGCCGGAATCATTCATCAGAATTGAAGCACAACCTTCCGGAGAAATAACGGAATAAATAGAATTGCTCATCATATGAATTCTATTAGCAACAGCAACAGCCAAAGCACCACCACTGCCTCCTTCACCAATAACTACGGTAACAATCGGCACTTTCAAAGTGGACATCACCATTATATTTTTGGCGATAGCTTCAGATTGCCCTCTCTCTTCAGCCCCTATCCCGGGATAAGCTCCAGGGGTGTCCACAAAGCTAACAATCGGCAGACCAAAACGATTGGCCATATTCATAATACGTAAAGCTTTACGATATCCTTCAGGCCGTGCCATACCAAAATTACGGTATATATTATCCTTCGTAGACCGGCCTTTTTGATGCCCAACAAACACAATAGAAGTACCATCTATAGAGGCTAATCCTGTCACAAGAGCAGGGTCATCAAAAAAGTTACGATCGCCATGCAATTCAACAAAATTATCAGAAATCTCTTCGATCAAGTCTAAAGTCGTTGGACGTTTAGGGTGTCTAGATAACTGAGTCATTTCATGAGGCGTCAAACCAGAAAAAATATCTTCTCGAAGCAACTTAGCTTTTTTTTCTAATTCCCAGATTTCATTATCTAAATTGACAGCCTGTCCAATGGACAATCTTTTCAATTCTTCAATTTTGACCTCTAAATCAGCAATCGGTTTTTCTAGAGGTATATAATCCATCACTTAACTCCACCAATAGTTGTCATTGTGTGAGACTAAACTTTATCGGCCCAATAATGGGGCAGTGTCAACGAGTATTCCTCAATGACAAAAAGATCTTTAGCTTAGTTACCCATATTTTGCCTCCAATACTAATGTGTCATTCGCCTGAAGAGCAACAGAGGAAGGCATTAAAAAGAATAAAAATCAGAAAAATTGATGATTGGATGCTAATAAGTTGCCAATATCATAGACTTCCTTGTAAAATGGAGTTAAAAGGACTTAGAGGACTCAAAAAGGGGACATCGATGGTTAAGTCTGAGCTAATAGAAAACCTTGCTGAACGTGCCGATATCACGCTTGCTAAAGCTGAAGAAGTTGTGGATTTATTTTTCAATTCAGTGACGGAGACCCTGTGCCAAGGGGATAGAGTCGAAATCCGAGGCTTTGGCGCCTTCACTGTTAGAGAGTATAAATCCTATAAAGGACGCAATCCAAAGACTGGTGACCGTATTACTGTACCACCTAAAAGATTGCCATTTTGGAAAACTGGTCAGGAATTAAAGCAAAGAGTCGATTCTGCATTTTTAAGTAAGAAAGATTCTTAAAGCTGTATCCAGAACGAGCAGTTTGTCTAAAATGACTCTAGATTTGCGACTTCCTTCATAAGGAACAAAATGGCGTATTAACTTGTTAAGGCGCCTTCTTTGTTTTTTATTGTGGCGAATATGAAACTAGAACCCTTACAGGGCTTGACAAACAGCCAATAAGTTACATTATATCCTTCCGTATCAATGTGGGGAGGAGCTTCAATGCCTATTTACGAATTCGAATGTAAAAGCTGCAACGCCGTTAGTGAATTTCAAATGAAATTTTCAGATCCACATCCTAAAAGTTGCCCAAGATGTCAAAGCGACTCTCTTGAAAAGCTCATGAGTGCCACTGCCTTCCATTTAAAAGGAGGAGGATGGTATTCCGAAGGCTACAGTAACTCAAAAGCCGATAAAGAAACGGCACCCACCGAAAAGAGTAGTACTGAAACAAGCGGGGACACGAAGGAAGCCAAAACGACTGAAAAAACGACCGAAAAAGCGACTGAGAAAACCACTCCAAAAAAAGAAACACCCACACCAACAAGCAAAAACAAGGCCTCTGAGAGTAGCACGTAGTTATTATTTCGGTTAAAAGAGTTAAAATAAGCCTAGGTATACAATAAGTTGGTGAGCTTGTTTTTTACGCTGGTAGGAATATCTTTTCCTTCAGAATCTTTTCCAGACTCTACATAAATCCTATGAATAATGGTCATATCATTGGCCGCAATCAATCCAGAATAGTCTTCGATTGGATAAACCCGGTATAACTGTCTCACATCTTTTTTGACTAGCCTTAGGTAATTTTGACTATGCTCATGCTCTGCTCTTGGCTGAAACCTCGTAAGTGAGCTTGCTGACGACAATTGCTCAAAAGATAAGCCCTCACCCTTCAAAAACTCTGCGGCTTTAGAAATGTGCAGATCAGTCTCAGAGCTTACATTTTTGCCAGCTGCTTCATAAACTCTTTTCCAGAGACGACGGTTATGAAGAATGTCATCGAGGATAGATTTTAATCGACCAAATTTATCAGCATCTAGCTTTTGTCGAGCATATGCAAGTATTTCGGCACCGATATTGTGCTCATCAAAATCACCGTACTCATTAACATTCGAAGGAAGACGCCATTCTGGTATCATACTACCCATATGCTGCATCATCGCCTCAACGGCTACAGAAGATTTATGGTAATAGAGCTGAAGATACATTGAATAACGAGCTCTCAAATAGTCTTCAAAAGCCGCAAGCCCCGAATAAGTGATAGCAATATGTAACCTATTATCATTCGGATCAAAGTAAACACAAAGAGAGTCAAGGATCCTACCGGCATCGAAAATACCATAGACAACACCACATTCTCGAGAATCTCTCAATAAATAGTCCATTCTATCAATATCAAGTTCCCCAGAAATCAATTCATGACACAATTCAAAGGCATGAGATTTCAGCAATGGTGAAGCAGGGTCAGGCTCTACAGCCGGAATCACAATGGCAACAACATCTCGAGGATCAACTTTTAGCGAGATATCAGGATATTCTAGATAGGTATCTCTTAAGACTTTATCTATAAGTAAAATAGACATGATTTCATGGCGAACCCGCTCTTTCTTGAGATCCTTGCCTCGTTGCACTAACAAGTCACGATAGCTTTCTAGATAACGACGCAAATAGTCTGGTAGATCTTTGTTATCTGCAATAACTTCATCCCAAGTTGGTAAAAAACGCTCCCCGCTATGGGAAAAAGGAGGATGTCCTAAGTCATGAAGCAATCCAGCTAAGCGAACAACTTGGAGGATATAGTCTGATTCAAATACTTTTTCTATCATAGGAAAAGTAGGTGCCAGCAAGCCATGAATTAACTTACCATCCTTTTCNGGCTGTTTTTCCTTTTGCTCNAAATCTTCGTACCTACTTAAAGAAATACACAGCCTAG
Organism: Pseudobdellovibrionaceae bacterium; assembly: GCA_002725955.1. Classification (GTDB taxonomy): domain Bacteria; phylum Bdellovibrionota_B; class Oligoflexia; order Oligoflexales; family Oligoflexaceae. Next base: position 4,644 of record PBRN01000017.1, on the reverse strand, counting down.
CCTGATTACTTTGTAATTTTTGAAAAGCAACNCCAGCTAANTGCATAACNCCTAGAGAATGCTCAAAACGAGTATGGGTAGCTCCAGGAAATACCANATGCAAAAACGCTAATTGCTTGACTCGACGTAACCTCTGAAACAATGAGTGTTCAATAACAGCGTCTTCNAGGGCAGTAACATCAATNCTCCCATGGACATTACCTCTTATNCGACGAACAATCTCTAAACTCATCTAGGAATCCTTATAATGTAATCCGACAATATCTTGAACGCTAGATATTCCTAACAACTCCATTTCAGCTTTGAGTTCTGCCAACATTTCTAATACCACCCANGGNCCTCGNTATACTAAAGCAGCATAGATTTGAACTGCTAGTGCNCCTCTCGCCAATCNCTGGAACACATCCANNCCTGACATNACACCTCCAGAGGCCACCATGGGNAAACTTCCTTTATGAACATCCCATGCCCACTCTAAAGACCTAGTACTTAAACTACTAAGAGGNTGACCACTTTGTCCTCCAACTTNGGGCCAATTCACTTTGTGAGTGTTCGATAAAATCACNCCTTGATAACCCAAATCTGTAATCGNATGGATCAACTCTTGTAATTTTCTTTTCGACATATCTGGATCNAGTTTGATCCAAATTTTGGGTAATAATTGCCTATGGCGGCTAGCCATTTGAGTCAAAAAATCTACGCTGGCCAAATTTCGTAAACCTGGAGTATTTGGAGAAGACAANTTCACTACCATCCATTGACTCAGNTCAGAAAAAGCNTCNANACCTAAAGAAAANTCCTCCAANGCCAACTGNTCTGACGTAATTTTATTTTTTCCTACATTGAGTCCAAGCGGNACTTCANAATGATTCCAGTTCAACTTTGAAAGTCTTTTCAAGACTAGATCTATACCATCACTATTAAANCCCATGCGATTNATAATTGCTTGATATTCGGGATATCGAAACATTCTAGGTTTAGGATTACCTGATTGTGGCATAGGAGTAACCGTTCCTATTTCAATAAAAGAAAGCCCCATTTTCCTGAAAGCGACCGGCACNCGGCAATTCTTATCGAAGCCAGCAGCTAATCCTATGGGATGAGCTAAAGAACCAATACCTGGCACGGTGATATTAAAACCATCATAACCAGACACAATTTGCGGTGCTGGCATTAGATTGAAAATACCTTTTTCCATAAGCCACAAGCCAATATCATGNGAAANCTCAGGGGGAAGNAGGCGGAGCGCAGCAGTGCCAATTTTNCCAAGAGAAAATCCNAAGTTATTACTNTATGTTACAGAGCTATCCATCATACCTTCCTTGTCCGAACTGTTGATAACCTCTTGGCATATGTGATAGCCGCTGATCCAAAACCATGCAATACCCCATTTTTCTANATTTAAGTTCTGGTATTTTTAGTCTCATAAANGAAGATTTGTCATTGACCGTCAGCACTACAAATTCTCTAACCGTGATTAGCTTTTGGNGGGTTNAATTCACGAAAATAAGAAATCGTAGTATAATTAATTAGAATCGAATTGTTCTTCNATTCGGCCTATCCTTCCNGCCGAATTCAGAACAACCTTGATACACCCAATTNATTTCATTTCAAACATTCGAGGAAACCATGAACCTCACTAAAATAAAATATAGAATTAATGGACAGTCGAACCCNNAAATTATTAATTTCAAAGGTTCTGGTGCAAAAAGAAATTATGCTTGTATTCATGGAGATGGATCTCAACTTGAGACAGTAANGAATGCAATACAATTTTGTTTTACAAATAAAACAGACAATAATTTCGTCCAAGTACAAGTNCATTTNAGTGATCAAGCNGGTGATTCATGGATTATTGATCGAAATNNTGACAGCAAAAAAATCCTAAAAAACAGATCGCAAATTGAGGATCAACCTGAAAGATTTTTNAGCANAGTAATGAANGACCTCTATGGAAACAGNCGTTTTGTAGACACATTAGAAATAGAAGACAAAAACAATGAAATAGTATGNTTTCATAATCAAGAAAAATCGGATTTAGTAAAAGATCAATTACAACAACCTATCTNNGAAATNATCTCTCAAATTAATTTGTTGCTTGGCTCAGATACAACCCAAAGAAAAGATNANNTANAANNAATCCCCACCTACTTAGAGCCACTTTACTATCAGTGGAAGGAGATACGACAACAAGAAAATCTTTGGCGAGAAGAATTCAAGTCATACGTAAAGTATGACGAAAGTTACCTTTCTAAACTAGAACAAGAAATAAAAGTTATAGACCAAATTGCAGTTTCTGCTGACAGCTTATTAAACCCAGCCGAAACACCCAGTATGATAAAAAAGAAAATAAAAATTAATGAACAGAAAATAAATAAAATTTGTAAAAAATATAACCTAAGTGGAGTTCCACTAGCTGATCAAGAAATAAAGTGGGAAAAAATACTTCAAATACTCGTACGGCTAAAGACTTGGGAAAAAATGCAAATCTCTTCAGAAAAGGCATATCGCAGAGTCAAACAAAAAACAGAACCCGTTTTCACAGAATACTTATCACAAGTCGAAGGCATATTACAGAATGATTGCCAAATTGCTAATGAACTTGATTCATGCCTAGACAAGATAATTACCAATTTTAAAACATCCACATCATTTTCTGAAACTGCTCCCCCTCCGAGTAAAAAGCTTGGTTTTATAAGTAAAATAATATCAAGTAAGTCAGAACCACAATCAATTGAAACCGAAAAAGTAGATGAAAGTTGCAATAAAGCAATCAATGATTCACGTATGGCTGTCAATTATGCGTTAGCCAGAATAGAAGAACTGCATACAAGTGTTGGTAATTCCAAAGATAGCTGGGAAACTATCTTTGATAATATTAATAATCACCATGAAAAACTAGTTGCTGAATATGGTAAGCTCAAAGCATCTTGGCTACAAATAGCAAAAAAATACGGTCTGCCCCTAGATTGCAAAATAAATGAACTAATAAACATTATAAATAATTATGGTGAAATATCTTACCTCACCCAACAACAAGAACAGCTTAGTGATAAATTTCGAGAATATAAGAGAAAACTAAAAAATGTAGATCGACTCATATTAGAGTGGCGTAGAGTCTCTGGTAGTCAAAAAGAAACGGCATTAGACACACCGGCAATACTTTTAGCTGAAGCAAGAGCAATCCTTCGATACTCAGAAAAAAAGAAACAACATTACCGAGAACTACAAGCAGCGCAAGTTCATATAGCCACATATCAAAGACTGCGTAGTTTAAGCGACTCTAGAATAAAAGACATCAAAACCAAGTGGGCTACCAGAATCAAAAAGCTACAGCTAGATAAATTATCCATAAATAACAGTCAATTACAGGAAGTTTTTAGCCTGATAAGAAAAATGATATCTCTAGAGAGTATAGTCAAAACACAAAATGATTCAGCAAAGAATCAATTCATATTCTCTGATTTGTTACAAGAAGCTCCTCTAACTATCTTTAGATGGAATGATAGTTGCCTCTCGAATACATCTAGGAATAGATTTTCAGACTGTCTCAATAAAGCTACAGCAACCCATTGTGGTTTATTACTGATTCAAGATATTAAACTATTTGAATTATTAGGAAAAAATGGGATTACACAAGGCATTATTGCCGTTCCTGAAACCCAAAAACCAGCGAAGAAAAAAGACAAAATGACAATTGCAAAACCCAAAACAATTCGGTCTCATGACATATCAGCAATAGAAGAAAAACCTCACAAACAGTTAAAAAAGGATATACCAATATTGTCGCCTAAGGCAAAAGCGGCTCTCGACATCTTCCGAACTCCGCGCGGATAATCTAATTTAATCTTTAATTACAATGTGTTGCATGAAGAAAAAATAAAAAACAATTTTTGTCGCCAAACAAAAACTCTAAGTGTTAGAAAAATCTGTTACAGCTGATTTTAAATTACATCTATAACCATCTATTATTAATCATAAAAAAGGGTTGTAACGCCCTTCCACAACGGCACTTTTTTTGAAGATTTAACGTCTGAACACAGACAATGGATCGTTGTAGATAAAATATTTTTCAAAAATTAGCCTCAAAATAAAGCCCTTATCAACGATTTTTTTCTTTTTTATAGCGAGGCTCTAAAGTTTTTTATATGGCTGAAAATATTGATATTTTCATCACCTTAACCTGTTGAATTTGAATTCAAATGAAAAAACAAGCTTGTTTTGCTGCTATAGTTCTTCAAGTCTGTTCCGATATGTAGATCGTTACTAAGAGGCAATGATAAAACATTCTTCTTGATAACATGCTGCAGGAGGCACCAATCATTTTTTTGTGACCATGCAGATAAAATGTCCCTAAGTGGGGGCAAGTTATGTAACCAGCTTAGGAGGTAATTAATGATTGCTAAAGCATCGACAAAGAAAAGAAAGGCTGTAAAGAAGGCGGCCAAGAAAAAAGTAGCTAAGAAAAAAGCTACCAAGAAAAAGGCTACCAAGACTGTCGCAAAGAAAAAAGCGACAAAGAAGGCTGCAAAGAAAAAAGTAGCTAAGAAAAAAGTAGCTAAGAAAAAGGTAGCTAAGAAAAAAGTAGCTAAAAAGAAAGCTACCAAGAAAAAAGTAGCTAAAAAGAAAGCTACCAAGAAAAAA
>PBRN01000100.1 GCA_002725955.1 Pseudobdellovibrionaceae bacterium | reverse complement strand
GTTGCGACCTTAACGATTTTCCAGTTATCAAACACAAATTCATGAATCTCTGCCCTAATCCAGTGCACGGCGTAGGTAACGAGTCTCACGCCCTTTTCAGGATCAAACTTCTTAACCGCCTTCATTAGGCCAACTCTCTTGCCAAAGCCAGACCTAATCCAGTGCCTTCGAATTCTCGGGTCGTAGATTCATCCAACTGCGAAAAAACCTTAAATAGCCTTTTCTGACCTTCGTCGGAGATCCCTGGACCAGTATCTGAAACTAATAGTTTAACGTTGTCATTTTCCTCTTTAATATTTAATTCAATAATCCCTCCGACCGGTGTAAATTTCAAAGCGTTCGAGAGGAAGTTGAATAAAATCTTTTCTAATCCATCTAAATTACAATTAATATAGGTTTCATCATGAAAATCTGGTTCAAGAATTTCCCCATTTAATTTTACGTGATAAGTGATATTACGATTTTTACAAGTACTTTCAAAATAATCACTGCAGATTCGTGCAAAGTTAATGATATTGATCGGTGAAAGATATAGGTTTTGCTTTCCGGTACTTAACTTTTGAAAGTCGAGCAGCTGATTCACGATCCTCAATAAACGTCGAGAATTTCGCATCGCCACTTCAATATTTTTATCATTCTGATTATGTTTAGCAGCTTCTTCCAATGGATTTAATATAAGGGTCAAAGGTGTCCGCAATTCGTGAGACATATTTTGAAAAAATGTGGTTTTTTGTTTATCTAGATTTTGTAGACTATTATTTTTCTCTACAAGTTCTTTAGTTTGACTTACCACCTTCTCCTCTAGACTTAAACTCAGCTTCTCCAAGTCACGACGCAAACGCTCACCAATTGCCAGAGAAATAACTGCCGTTTCTAAAGTCACTCCAAGCGCCTGTGCATATTCAAATTCTGGGATATAGGTAATAAAACCCAACTCGGCAAAAGCTTGAATTATAGTACCTGTGAAAAAAATCAAAATCGATATAGTGAAAAATTGTATATATCTTTCTCCTGTCCGAATGCGATAAAAGCAAGAGATCATGATGATAGGAAAGATAACAAAAGCTATAAAAGGAATATACATATTCATATATAAAGGTACATCAATTAATATCACTGGAGCAAAGAATGCCATCGGCCACAATAATATCCGAAAATACAATCTTCTTCTTGACATTAAGTTCAGAAAGTTTTCTGTCATTAGTACAAAAAAGACTCCTACAGATAAAATCAAAAAATGCCATATGTGTGATAAAAAAATCTGGAAATCCTGACCAAAAACATAGGATATGTTGGTGTGGTATAGAAGCCAAAGAATAATACTGACAAGATAACAGCAATAGTAAAAATAGTGACGATTGCGCCGGGTCAACATAAGGGCTAAATTGTAAGCCAAAATAATAAATAGTGCCCCAAAAATCAGTCCCCAGCGCAGCATCATATCGCCTCGATATTGAAAAAACTCAGCTTCGGACCATAGAAAATTAGAGAATTTAATCCGATCCCAATCCAGCATGATCAAAAAAGTATTCGTACCGGGAGTAATATTGATCGGCAATACCGGAGAATAAAAATCAACCACGCGTGGCTCAGAAATACGTGTACCCACTTGGCCGACTAACACTCCTCCTTTTTCAACTTTATATACAGAAAACAAATATGAACAATACCTGTGTTCTAAGAGAAGTTTAATATTTTGATCAGTGGTATTGTTAATGCTAAAACGCCCCCAATACCTTCTATTAGTAAAATTAAAGTTAGGGATATTTTCATCAATCGAAAAAAAACTACTATTCAACTTTCCAGAAACAATATCCTCAAATTTAGTGGCACCTTCAACATGCTCCAGAAAATCCATATGACGGCCAAGAGCAATACCAGACATTTTATTGTGATTTAATAAAATCGGCTTAGTTTGAGCCATGACTGTCATGTCGGATAGCATGAAAAGCAATATTGAGAGGTATCGCATTAGCTTAAATACATATTTTAAATTAAAATCAAACCTAATAAAAATAACCCCGTTCGAAAAAAAGGCAATGAGACCATATTAGTATCCACAACTTACAATGCACGCCTATCTTTAAAAAAGATGTTTCAGAATGGTATATTCATCGACCAAATCAACCAAAAGTTAATGATGAATTACCTTTATATATATGCTAAAAATCATCAGATGATGATTTAGTACAAAGATTGGACTAATAACTATAGATGGACTCATATTTTACATAAAGTAATGCGAATTAGTCTCAAAGAATTAATATTTCAAGACAAACATTTCATCAAATTAGTTATTGTATGAAAATTTTTTTGAAGTTTTTTTTATCAAAATACCAAAAAAACTATATCCAACGAATATCTTTGATCGCCTCTTGCCCGACTAACAACTTTAGATAGGTATCAAACTTAACTTTAGCAGTAAGGAGTAAATTTGCATTCACCAACAATATCCTATTCAGAAAAGAGTATACAATTTCTCATTAGATATAAAGCAATGGACTTACCAAAATAAGCAAGATGATCAAAACAACATAGTTCTAGATTATTTAGATTTTTAAAACATAGATTGTACTGTTTAAGGAATTTACAAATGGAGCAGTTCATCGACGAATAAACCGGCGCAGTAATCTTCCAAGATAACTATCTCAGAGTTAGTTAACTTTCTCAAAACCGATAGATAAAATCATCAGAGCCTTTGACCAAGCCCCAAGATATTGGAGGCTGGCCAGCACAAAACTGAAAGGTGTCGCTAATATCAGCGTCGACCAATTATCAACTAACAATCCTACAGATCTCTTTATAATCATCATTTTGTTTTGCACACTGAGCACTCTTACCTTTACTGCAAGCAAATGGGTTACCGTAACCTTTTCCTCCCTCAGATTTACATTCTGGATACTTTTCATCAGATCTACTCTGGTTGGGTGTATCTGCGCTAAGTTCTTCCTCATTAGAACCAGAAACAGCTTTAACAGATCCGTCAAAGGGAACTTCAATTATCTTGCGATAGGTACGATATAACATCTTATCCGATTTAATATCCATAGCGGTAACCTGCTCCCATTCAGATCCACTGCCAACAGGAACCTGGCATAATTTTTTTAGACTTAGCTTGTCACCAGTAATCTTTGCTTCCCATAACAAATTTTCTCTATGCTTTTTCCAACGTTTCGTTATCACAAATAATTTACCTTTATACGCAGCAATAGCCTCAGAGTTAAAACCCTCACCATCTTCATATTCAACTTCAAAGGAGTTATAACCCTTACCATCAGACTGACGAGTCAACTTTAAAACACCGCTAGCCTGATCTTGGCCATTATTCTGATTTAATTGCTTAATGGTTGGCTCAGGAAAATAATAAACTTCATATCTATCTTGAGATGATAAGCCATTATCACCCAAATTCGAAAGATAGACACAAGAGCCTTTGCCATTTGGACACTTACCTACCGTAAGATCTTCCCAATCATCGTCCCTTGCTCCCTCGAGCACAATAGTCTGTTTAACTTCAAAAGCACCGTTAGAGTTAAAACTTCCAACAAAAAGCTCATTATCAGTGGGGTGATCAGGTGCAAAATAATATAGTTCTTTATGTTTAGATGAAGCACTTATAGCTGACAAGCCATCGATGTCATGCTCTCCCGATTTGGTCTTTTCCTCACCTATATAAGCTTCAAGCTCGCCCTTTTCGCTACCGGTAATAAATTGACTATCCGGATCATTGCTATAGGCAATGGACTCCCAAAGATCATAATACTGACCGGAATCACTTTTAATACTTCCCAAGGGGTGTCCTAGCGTAAACGTACTATCATTCAAGTTAAAACATTCACGATCACTGGCATCATCCTTAATCGCTGATGTTTCCTGTCGGCAGGAAAACAAAAAAACAAACAAACTAACCCAAAACATATGTTGGAACTTCATATCGACCCGTCCTTGCTAATTTATGTACAGATATGAAAGCAAGCAAGATTCAGTCCGAATCTTAAGTATTTAATTTTATTGATTTTAATAATTTTAAACTGACCAAAAAATAGTCAGCCATAGCAAAAGCAGAGGCTTTAAGTTGGAGTAGTAATTCCTATTATCTCTGACCTACGAACAGATCTAAGTCACCTCTGGATCGACCAGATCAAGAGGAAGCTGTTCATTTACGGCTTGATCCGCCGCATCAGGCAGTGACCAGCGTCGATAAGTCCATACCCACTGGTTCCCATACTTATAAATAGCTTTTTCAACCTCGCGGGTCATAATTTCCGTCAACTTCACCAAGTTTTTTTCCTGGTGATTGGGAGGGATAATTTGCTGAGCAACCACTTTATAATGCATCGGCCCCTGCCGGATCACAAAGACAGACATCACCGGTGCAGCATTCTGCGCCGATATCCAAGCCGGCCCGGTCACAATCGGGGTTGGTTGACCAAGAAATTTGACTTCCACACCGCTCTTGACAGGGTCCGGCTTCTGATCCATCGCAAAACCAATACCATTACCATCTTTGACTACTTTAACCATATTCTGGATGAGATCAGGATGATCGGTCCAAAGTTGTTTGATATTCATAATCTTACGCCACTTTTTCAAGGCAGTGGTCACGGCAGCGGTTTTTGAAGATTTAGCTAAACCATAGTAACTGCCACCGCAGGCCCAGTGACAAACTAGAGAAGTGAGCTCCCAGCTTCCCAAATGAGCCGTAACAAAAATCAGGCCTTTTCCTGCTGCCAGGTTACGGTCGACCAGAGACTTCAGCTCCTGATAGCCATCGATTCTTAATTTACCCGGAGCATAGCCAGCCCTAATGGACTCTAATGCAACAGCCGAGATGTTGGTCATGACTTCCTGGTCATAAGTGGTCGCTCCCGGAGGTATACCGAAAACCGTTTGAATGTTGCTGCGAGCGGTTGCTCGAGCTTTAGTATTTAAATGGCGAGAAATAAACCCAGCCGTGACTACCAAAAACCGAAACAGCGGCGTTGGCAGATACCTTATCAAAAATAAAAAGGCGGATAATATTGCTGTAAGAAATCCTTGGGAGCGGCGTTTCATTCAAACCTCAACAACTTATTGGCTCATGCATCGGTTCTAGCATAGATTTTTTCTCAGGGAAATTCATCCCCACATCATAAGAACTTTTTCTGAAGCATTTTTATACCACATAGGCATGGCGCCTTATTGACATTTAATCCGACAATGACTAGGTTAAATTAAGTAGTTAAGTTATCACTACAAACTTTAGAGTCAACCATGTCAAACCTAGCAGAACATCAAAAACTGGGTCACCGCATTATTTTCATCGATGGCGACTGTGCTATCTGCAGTCGGTCTGCGCGATTCTGGCTGACCAGAGATCGAACAGGCACTGTTTATGTCAGTCCTCTGCAATCGCCCTTGGGACTAGAGGCCTGCCACCGGGTGCAGCAAGACCCAGAAGACCTGGATACTGCCATCTACTTTGAAGACGGAAGGTTCTACCAGAGATCAACAGCCATATTAAGAATCTGCCTTCAGTTTTCGTTATTTTACCGCATTCTTGCTCGGCTAGGACTATTGGTACCATTATCTGTAAGAGATAGCATCTATAGCTTCATTGCTCGTCACCGCAAAATCGCCAATAGCAAATTAACCTGCCAACTACCGCCAACCGAGCTAAAAGATAGATTTCTCTCTTAAAACCTATACCAGAGCCGTGAATCTACTAAGTAGTATTGATATAGATTGTGAGCCATGAATATCCAATAATTCTTATCATTCTCGATATCGTCAGATAAAGGGGGAGGGAGATCGTGACTAAAAATAAAATTTCATACCATCTTGTTTGATAATTTAATCCAATAATAGCTCTAAACATTCTGCAGTTAGCATAACAATAAATCACGACCAAAATGATAGTCATGTATCTGCAATAATTCTCCAGTCAGCTGCGACCGTTCAAAGGCAATGGGCCAAGGTAGCTCAACAAGCTCATTCAACTCAGGAGAGACCTCGACAACGGCTTCAAGTCCGCAGAGGACAAAGTTTTCCTGACTATCTGAATACTGCTGATCCTCTTCACCACTGAAAAACCGCCATCCACTATCATCGGCTGTTTCTGGTTCTTCCCGATAACAAAAGTCAACTTTGCGGTTAGCAGCAACCATTTTACTTACTATACATATGTCACACTTCATCCGCCTCTCCACACCGAACCACGTAGTGGCTAATTCATCCGACCAGATAAATGATCATGCAGAAAACAGGATTTATCCTACTATTAAAGTTTAGCAAATGAATTCATGCTAGCAAATCATTTTTAATTATAAAGATGATAGCATGAAATAAAAGTAAGGATAGCAATAGAAAATTTAAGAAATAGCTAAAAACATCTGCTTAAGTTGGAGTCAAAATCACCTGCAAATAAGCTAGGTTAATCAAGCCAAATTTTTTCACCATTTAGAAATAATGTTGGATAAAATAATCAAGTATTTCTACCTGATGTTATTTTATTTATTGGCGAAATCGTATTAAAGCAACAAACTAATGTTTGAAACTATAAAACAAGTACACTCAAATATAAACATTCGTAGTAGCAAACCATATAGTGACTTAACTCTAAAATAACAACAATAATTTAAAGCCTCTCTTTCTTGATCAAATCTCTGACCTTGCATGCAATGCAAGACAAGGATAAATTATGAAGGATCTTTTATTTGCGACCAAATTTCTACCAAAAAGAGCTAACTCTTGTCTAATAGTGTACAAAAACAGCGAAAAACTATTTCTCTAGGTTACTGGATTTCTACCTTCTGTGAAGGCACAGGCATTATTGTTATTCCTCTTTTTCTGGTGGAAATGGGTATACCAGCCAGTAAAATTGGTATCACTTTTTTCATTTATGAGTTAGCAGGTATTTTAACCAACTTAATCGCAGGTTTTTTCATTAATCGGATCGGCTATAAAGCGTCTTTCATTATATCCTTAGCCCTGCATTCATTGGCCAGCTTTGGCTACCTTCTTCTCCGTCCAGAAATGGACATGCTAATTGCGTTAATCGTACTAAGCTCACTAAGAGCCATCCGCAGTATGGGCATTGAGCTGATCAGAACAACTTCCAGCTCTTACTTCAAGCAATTTACCAAATTTCATAAAAAAAGCCGTTTTACAGCAGTTCAACTGCTCCAGGGAGGAAAAGATACTGTCAAAGGGTTTGGACTATTATCAGGAGGAATCCTGCTCGATCAAGTTGGATTTCATAATACTTTCTTGATATTAGGAGCAGGCACTACTATAAGCCTTATCAGTGCGATGTTTCTACTTGACGATTTCAAAGAAAGGAAACAAACCATTAAAAGTGGTTTTGGAAAAATCAAGACCAATATGAAGCTACTAGCATTTATTAGAATGTTCATTTATTTTTCACGGGACGTGTGGATCATCGTTCCTGTGCCCGTTTTCCTTCTAAGCCAAGGAATAGATTCAATCCAGATTGCGACCTTATTAGCAACTAGCTTAATTATTTTTGGAGTCCTGCAGCCACTAACGGGCTCTCTTGCTAAATCTAAACTGAAGCTAGGAACAGTTGAGTTTAAAAATATTTGGAGGTATAGAGACCTGATTCCTATCCCAACCCTGCTACTACTGCTTATTCCTTTACTTCTCTTGGTAGTACCACTGACTTTTACGAATATAATTATTGCCATCGTTTTATATCATGTGTTTAATGCTGTTGCGACAACCCCTCATAACTACTTACACCTTAAATTTGCCCGGAGAAGGCGCAGCTCAATGGATATTGCATTTTATAAAACTATTTCGCAAACAGGAAAGTTAGCGGCAGTATTTTGTAGTGGCTATATCTATGACATATACGGTATCAAAGGCTGCCTCGGTCTCTCGGCCCTAGGATTGATCCTTGCGATGGTGATCGGTATGTTCTTAGCGACTCAGAAAAGAAAGGAATCAACATTAGGCATATGATCAAGGTAAATGATGACTCAATTTTTAGTTAAAACTAAATTTGAACGATTCTACCTATTGAAAAAATCTATACGTTTCCTACAATCCAATTCAACTTAGACAAAATGCATCCAGCTAAAAATCCTAATCGAGAGATACTCTGCCAAAAAACATTTCAACAGGGAGATCCAATATGCGTGATCAAAATACTAATGATGGCGTCATGCTGCCCGCAGGCTATACTGGTTCAGGCTTCTTTCATCATATCCTTGCGGAAGCAACGACAAAGTTTCCAAAGGTATTTTCTTCATATAGCTTACCAAATACAAAGAAATTTAAAGGACAATATGGAGAAGCCGTCGTTCAGTTTGAAGCGATGAGGGCAAGCTCTGAGCAACGTTCAGAAATTGCAAAATACATAGTATCACGTACACACAATCAATTAATGTTTAAAAATCAGGGAGATGCAATAAAGTTCAAGGATTATATGGCAGACACATGCCAGCCCGCACCGATGAAAAAATTTTCACTGTCAGGTCAAAAGGGTCTAAAGCCCGCAATCCCTTTCCGCAAGCAGATTTACCAAGCCAACTCTTTCAAAAGCCTCAGTGACCTACTTTTAAAAGAACATAAAATTACTAAGAGTGCGGCCAAGGCCCTCAATTGGATAGAAAAGTATTGTGAGCAACATGACGGGATGATCGATCTGCGAGGCCAAAAGTTTGTCATAATGGGAGCATCAGCAGAGCTAGCGCCCACCAAGTTGCTGCTAGCCGCCGGAGCATCAGTATTATGGATCGATATTCAGTCTCCCGAATCAATACTTAGTGATCATTGCTTAGGGGGAGAACTTACCTTCGCCGAAGAGGCAAGTAATATCCTACTTCAACCAAAAAAAATCAAGACAACCATCGAAGCTTTCTCTGAAGGAGACCCTCTTCATATTGGTATGTTTGCCTATGCCGCCGGTGCCAGCCAAGAATGGCGACTCACAGCAACCATGAACGGTATTATACGCAATCTCAACCCCGAAATAGTCAAATCAGTATCAATGTTTATTTCGCCAACTTCTGCAGCAGTGATTCAAAAAGAGGACCTGCATACAGCAAAAAAGCTGAATCAACAGCCTCCAGCATGGCAAAAACTACTAAAAAATATCGGACAACTTCAGCAACAGATTTCCTTTGAGTGGCAAGGTACCTCCGTAGCTCGGGGAATAGTGCCTCTGCAGGGTGTTAGTTATCAAGCAGCACAATATGTATCGAAGACTCTTGCAGCAGAGGTTTTCGCTACTCATGGTCTAAACCTCACCAGCACGGTTCCTAAACCCATTGCGATCTCTGCAAACGTTGCTGGCATCACCAAAACCCGTTCACTCCGTCACCCTGTATTTCAAGCTGCTTTTAGAGGAGCTACATCATTCGGAGTTGAAATTTTTGAAGTGCCTACCACGCGTGCTCTCAGTGGCATCTTGATCTTACACGATATTTTGAATCCGGTAGCAGCTGAAAGAAAAACCCATGAATTATTTTCAAATCAAGTCCACGGCGGCATCTATACGCGCCCCTACGCCCTTGATCCAATGATCCGCATAGCAACCATCATGGGTCTAGCTCAGCAGCCTAAACTATTACTTAAAATGCTCTAAAAAAAAAGCTTACGGGTTTTGCCTGTAAGCTTTTTGCATAGATCATTATAGTAATATGAATTACAAATCTGGATTAGGCCTCAAGTAGCCTATATTGATCGTTTGATCGACGGCCACATCAACATTGATTGTCAGTTGATTCTCTGTGATCTCGTAGTCATCCGGAGGTAATAGAGTTCCATCTATTTTGACAAAAATTCGGTCTTCATAGCCTGGTGCAGGAACATAAGCTAATTCGTAAGTGTTCGCTGCTATTACAATGTCATCAGCCAACTTCATTGCTAATGCATTCCAATCTTTAGAACAAATATCTAGCACAAGGCCAGTGGTATCATTTGCCAATGCTATATGCTCAGTACCATAATTCGCTATTTTGCATTCAGGATCAGACTCATCGGAGACATTTTCAATCCCAACAATCCCGTGTACTCGCAGATCACGACCATCCAAGCCCACAAATTGGTTGGCGAGATTATTAGTTACGTTTAAAACATTGTTAGTATTACTACCATTATCATCAGAAACAATAACAGTCTCTATGCGAGAATTAGGACGCAAGAAATCTTTATCGCCAACATCATAGTCATTATCATACTGACCATCAAAAAATAAATTCAAATGGCCTATAGCATCTGTAGAATGGATGTATTTTTCAACATGAGCATAGTGGTCAGCTAAATTAGCAGGCAATTGAACATTGAACTCAAGTTTACCTGGACTCCTAACACCTGAAATAACTATAACATTTGCATCAAATTTTCGATCAACTAATGTCTGCAAAAATCCAGCCATATTCGTTTCTAAAGCAGCGACTTCCTGCTTCATGCTACCTGAAGTATCTATAGCAAAAACGACGTCAATCTCTCGATTAATACCCGAAACTTTGAACTCTTCACTAAATTCCAAAACTTCTAGTACATCCTGTGGAATATCCTCTGGCGGAGGTGCCGGAGGCTGCGGATCTCCTGATCCTTTAGCATCACCATCACCAGCTTCCAGTGCAGTTGATTGTACTCCTATAGCATCAAACCGGGCTCTGCACCCTAATGAGCAAGTTGCTATCAAAACTAAAATGAGTGTAATGTTGTTGCGTATCATAGCTTCCTCTATAGCAGGAATAGAACTCTACTTATTTCTCTTATCGGCCACACTTGTTATTTTCTTTAAAAGAAATATATAACACTTATATTACAGTGAGTTATACATGACATAACCTAGTTTAGATTACCTCTCATCAGATAAAATAGCATGAAGCATGGTATTTTGATCACAAGTACTAATAGTTAACAAAGTTTAATTTAGATAAGGAGTCATCCACTTACCATGCGAAAAAGATATCCATAACCTAACCATAAAAGACTAACTCTGATTGAAAAATATACCGATTATGCATATCATTTCATATAGATTGTCCAGCAAAAAGTTTTAAAGAATGTGACTCACAAAAAGGAACACAGATGAACTATGCTCGATATTTGCAGAATATAACTGCAATCATCATTTTCACCGCGACTATTGGAATACCATCCATCACTAGAGGTCAGGAACAACCATCAGAAAGCAAAATAAAGCAAAGCAAAGAAGGTGAAATTCTTATCGGCCTAGGAGTTCTCTTACCAGGAACAGTTGTAATCGATGGAGGAACATCAGTAGAAAGAGATTCTACAACTAGTATTTTGGCGCAACTTATTTATGATGATTTTTCGACTTCGAACGCTTCTGTCGGATTTTATCTTAATGTAGGCTCAGTGGGAATGGAATACTATGAGGATCCACTATCACTATTTGAAGGTGGAATTACTATCCGTAAAAAAATGAAACTTGAAGATAAAAATTTAAAGGCAGGAGTTGGTTTAGGTTATCGCATGTTCTCTCACAGCAGTCTCACTGGTGTAACCGGTTTAGGACTCAATGCCCAGGCTGAATTACAGTTGGGAGATCCTGGACAAGAACACAATATTCCTTATATAGGCGTAGGCTTTCTTACGCAACTTACAGGTGGCAACGATGACTATTGGATTACATTTGGTCCGATTTTGATGTTGGTGGGTGGAGTAACCCTTTGAGGTAACATACCAAATATGTAAATCATGCTCACAGACCAGTCAATGAAATGTGAGCTGATTTGGTCTAGAAAAATTTGAAGTTATAATCTTAATATCAACTAGCTGGCATCTAGCCAGCATTAGGAAATGCTGAATCAACCCTTTGCTTCAACTCTTGCCCTGTCTTCCAGAAGGGGAGCTTCTTACCAGGCACTGTTATTTTCTCACCTGTTTTGGGGTTTCTTCCCTGATATGACTTATATTCCCTAACTGTAAAAGCACCAAAGCCCCTCAGTTCAACTCTGTGACCTGATGCCATAGTACCAGTCATGGTATCGAAAAATAAATCAATAATCTCTTCAGCTTTACCAAGAGTAATATCCGACCTCTCAGCGACTTTTTCAACCAGCTCAGATTTTACCATAACGATCCCCTCTCTAATTCGAAATAAATAATACATTTATTAAAGTTAATTATGATTCGTGAGATTTTAAGCCAATCGCCAAACGAAACCCGCCTATCCATAAGCATACCAACATGAATAACAACCCTAGATTGGGTGCTAAAATTGAGATCGTCCTCAGTCTTCCGGCAATAACTTCATCTACAAATTATAGCAATCCTAATGAGATAATTCAAAATCATCATCTTGAAATTAACTTATTGTTAATCTGCTGTATTATGCGTTCTTTCAAAAAATCATGGAAAGCATTCTTAGGAGAATACCTAGGTTCCTCTGAATGACACCTCACTTCACCTCGATTAGCTATACAGTCGCATTTCTAAGACACTAGAGCCCCGCGCACTTAGAGGTGTATGATGGAAATATATCAAAAAAATATAAGGAGTCCTCGATGATAAAACATTACCGAACTCTATTACTATTACTATTACTCAGCCCAAGCTATTTTCATAGCCTCTATGCCGGTAACCTAGTAAAGAAGTTTACATTTGAAATCGATCCATTTGCACCTGCATCAGCAATCTACGAAGGACAAAAAGAAGAAGTGACAGCTAGCAATTTTGGGGGCAGACTCGACTTCAATATCGGTGGAACTTTTTCTATGGGACCCGAGTTTTGGTCCGGCGCCTATGTCATGAAAGGAGCTGAGAATAAAACTGAATTAGTTCGACGCGAAGACCTTTGGCCAAATGAACGTCACAAAATCAGTGGTATCAGGGCGCGATGGAATTTCACTTTTTGGGAAGTTAAATCTGCTATGCGCGGTTGGTTTTTAAAAACAGGTTACAGTTACACAAAAATTGAAAGCCGGGCAAATCGCTACACCGAACATTCTGCAGATGGCAATGCCATACCATCATCAGCTAACTATGGTTTACCTGATGACGAAACAGACTTCATCAATGAATTAAGACATGATGCTGTTTTAGGATTTGGTCAAAGATGGTTTTTTTGGGGTAAACTAACAAGTACTGTTGAAGTGACTATTGCTCAAAGCTTCAAAAGAGAGGTGAACGTTGAAAGTAAGGATCCAAGGGCTGAATTAGATTACACGGCTCTAGCTGACAACATACCTTTTACCAAATTTTCCTCCAAACCATATCCAGAACTCAACTTCACTATGGGTTATGCATTTTAATAATTTTAAGCGCAATCCTTTGAGAAAGAGTCTTAACATAGTAGTCTATTCTGAGCCTGCTCTTTTGAAATAAAAGAACAGGCCTAAAATTAATCCAATTCAACCATAACCAAGCATGAAATAAATATTAGCTTTATGACTTCAGGTAAGATTCCATCATCCTATATAATCTTATACGACAGGTGTAAAAAGCTTCAACACCAAGAAACCAACTAATTCAAAACCTTCAGTGTGGCATATTTCTTGAACTAGCTCCTTCTATTAGAAAATTATAATTCTCAGAAGGAACATTCCTATGCACTCCGATGTCTCCCTACTTATTATGCGGCTATTTACCAATTTGAGTCTAATCATCAGTTTATTTTATCTACAAGGTTGTTCTTACCAACAAAGTAAAAAAAGTCTGAAGAATATTTCCGAAAACAGCAAAGGTGAGCAAATTGAAAATACCGTTTTCGAAGTTTTCCAGGGGAACCCTTTAGCCATTGCAGAAGGCCAAATCATTGTTAAAATGAAAAATAATAAGACCACGACTGTCAGCGCCCTTCATTTAAGGCACTCAGCTACGGTCCTGCATAACTTTCAAAATGTAGATGGATTGCAGCTCCTACAAATTCCGGATCACAAAAAATTCAAAGATATTCTTAATGAATACCTCAACCACCCCGATGTCGTCTATGCCGAGCCGAACTATATTGTCAAGACTAATGCACTTAGTAACGACACCAACCTGCCTGAATTATGGGGGTTAGAAAACACAGGACAAACAGGAGGTACAGCAGATTCCGATATCAATGTAACACAAGGTTGGGATATCACTACAGGCACTGATGATGCTGTTATCGCCGTAATCGATACCGGGATCGACCACCAACATGAAGACTTGCGTGACAACATGTGGATTAATTCAAAAGAAATTGCCAACAACGGCATTGACGATGATAACAATGGATATGTAGATGATGTTCATGGCATCAATGCTATCACCCGATCCGGAGAACCTTTAGATGATCAAGGACATGGTACCCATGTTGCCGGATCTATAGCCGCACAAGGCAATAATCAAAAGGGTGTCGTTGGAGTTATGTGGGATGCCAAGCTCATTGGCTGCAAATTCCTCAATCAAAATGGTAACGGTAGTCTCTCAGATGCGATCCGCTGTATGGAATATATCAGAGCTTTGAAAACAAGGAATGATGATCCAGTTAATATTATTGCCACTAACAATTCTTGGGGAGGAGGCTCTCGATCTCAAGCAATGGCAGATGCTATTGAAGCACACTTGCAGGCTGGTATTCTATTCATCGCAGCCGCAGGAAATGAGGCCGTAAATAATGATAATGCTGAATCGTTCCCAGCAAATTACGACTTCCCAAATGTAATTGCCGTTGCAGCTACAGATCATAGAGATGAAATAGCAAACTTCTCTAACTTTGGTTCTACAACAGTCCACATAGCCGCACCCGGGTCTCAGATACTTTCAACTCTACCCAATAATAAATATGGTTATGCCAGCGGCACATCGATGGCAACACCTCACGTGACCGGATTAGTCGGCTTACTCTATGCTCAGGATCCTAATAGGAACTGGATGCAACTCAAGAATCTTATAGTGAGCGGCGGTCAACCTATTGAAACAGCGCAAGACAAAACTATTTCGGGACGACGACTGCGGGCCTTTGATAATGATGGCTTGGGTTCATTATCATGCAGTAATCAGGTCGTAACTAAAAGATTATTACCACGCAAACAAAAATTGACGATCGGCCCAGAAGAAACCTTGGTAATAAAGTATATGAATATCAACTGTTCAGCTGGAGCCGGAGACCTCAGGGTTAGTATCACCCCTTCGGGAGAATCATTCTTAATTAAAGATGATGGTAGCAATGGAGATCAAATAGCCGGAGATGGTATCTATACAACTATATGGACACCAGGTANTCATCGAGGTGANATCCTTTTGACTTTTCCAGATCAAGATCAAATCGAAATCAATATTACAAGAAATTATCTTCCNGCAGAGAATATTGNATATGAATACAGCTCNATCGAAGGNGAAAAAATACAGCTGGGTGANGACTCCACTAGTATGATTACATCTCCNTTCCCACTATTTTTTGGTGGTTTGGAAAATAGCTTTGCCAGTATCATAGTCGGTAGCAATGGNACTCTTAGCTTTACGAAAAANAATACGCCTTTTATCAATGCCGCCATCCCTACCACGGAATTCACTGATTTAATAGCACCATTCTGGGATGACTTAAATCCTTCAAANTCTGGAGGAGTTTATTGGGAAGTAATCGGCACAACACCAAATCGNAATTTGGTTATTGAATGGAGAGACGTATCACACTATAGCTGCAATGGAACTGTTACTTTTCAAGTTTTATTAACCGANGGTTCATCAACCATAAGNTTCAATTATAAGGATGTCACTTTCAATTCTAATACATGTAGTTTAGGTCAATCTGCTACCATCGGAGTACAGCGCACTTCACAATTAGGTCAGCAATTTAGTTTTAATCANNCNAANTTAGAGAACGAAACTTCTATNGAATATAAAATTTTCGTACCAAACCAAGAACCAACAGCTGTTAGCAGCAATGATCAAACAGTAAATGGTGGNGATCTGGTCTATCTTAACGGTAGCGGTAGTTTTGATTTAGATGGCGATATCACNTCTTATAACTGGAAACAAGTTGAAGGTCCCGAAGTCATTTTAATNGACTCTAANCAAGCTATNNCTAGCTTTAANGCACCATTNATACCAGGNAATCTNATTTTTGAACTCACNGTTACNGACGATGATGGNGCTACTAATACNGCACAAACTCAGATAACAATAGCGAACTTACCTCCAGTNGTCGTATTACCTTCAGTTCTAAATGTGAATATTGGAGATGAAGTAACTCTGGATGGTAGTAACAGTTACGATCCAGATGGAAATATATCTCAATATCTTTGGCAGCAAACATCTGGACCACAGCAGATTCTTAGTGANAGTAATTCAGCAATGACGANTTTTGTAGCTACAGGCAATAAAGGGGATGTATTAACTTTTATGCTGAAAATAACTGATCAAGCACAACAGGAAAGCGAAGGTATTGTTCATGTNACTTTAACTTCAAGACAAGCTCCAATCGCAATTGCCGGAAAAGATCACATCACAGGATATGGCGAGACTATAAATTTAGATGGTTCCCAGTCGCTGGATATTGATGGCAACATTGTTAGCTTTTTATGGGAACAAATCTCCGGACCACCAATAAACATCATTAACCCCAACACAGCTCAAACGCATTTTGTAGCTCCAGTAGATGCTGAACCGATCGAGATTCGGCTTACTGTAGAAGATAATGAAGGGTTAACCAATAGCGATAATATCAAGATTTATCCGAACGCGAGACCCGTTGCTAATGCTGGAAGTGATGACATGGGTAAAGCGGGGAAAATAGTAGTGCTCGATGGGAGCCAAAGCTATGATATGGATGGCGAGGAGCTAACTTACCAATGGGAACAAATATCAGGTCCTCAGGTATCGTTATTAAACAGTGATACGAGTTCAGCTTCTTTTACAGTTCCCGCTGGTTTCCTCGACGGCCTGGTGTTCTCTTTGACAGTAACTGATCAAAGTGGATTGACTCATACCGATTACGTAAGCTTCATAATTATTCCAACCATTTAAGTCAATACCTGAAGGGCACAAGACTATAGCCCTTCAGGTCACTCATACCATCCCCCTCCCCATTCAAAAAGACTGTTTAAAGCTAAATAACTCTTTAAAATTGGTTACCGAAAAAAAGTATAATAACCTAATATTATTGATAAAAAAAACATCGAAGCTAAATAGTTAAGCTCACATCAATATAGCCGATCACGTTATCATCTTATCTGATTTAGGGCTGAAATAGACGCCTTATAAATTAGTTTCATAGATTCAGCAAGTTGTACTTTTTAGGTTTCCGTAGCATTCATAGGGAGTATTATCGTGAGAACCATCATTCCAATGTTGATATTACTGGTAAGTTCAATCGAA
>PBRN01000099.1 GCA_002725955.1 Pseudobdellovibrionaceae bacterium | reverse complement strand
GAAAGGAGATTATATGAAGTTTAGGATAGCAGGGCTTTTGGTTTTATCCCTCTTATTGTCAGTCTCTACCTATACCAGGGCTGCAGGTGTTACTGGGATTCCCGATGGTTTGAAATGGGAAAAGCCAGGAGTTGAGCCATTGATCGCCAGCGATAGTGCTGTTAAAGGAGGCACGCTGTATGATCGTTTGATATCTTTTCCTTTGACCTTTAGGCAGGTTGGTCCAGACTCGAACGGTGGCTTCCGGAGCTTTTTAGATGCCAATGATATGGGCCTCGTGATTCTTCACCCTAATGAGGATCGATGGATTCCTGGTTTGGCAACTAAGTGGGCCAAAGATAAAAATGGGCGGACTGCCTATTATCAACTAGACCCCAAAGCCCGATGGAGTGATGGCAAGCCTGTGATCGGTGCCGATTTCGTATTTGCTCTTGAATTTTTCCGCTCAAAGCATATTAAGGCGCCATGGTATAACACATACTATTCTGAGCAGATTGAAGCTATCCAGGCTTTTAAAACTAAGGATGGTCATGAAGTTGTTGCTGTGACTTTGCCTTCAAAAAAGCCCGAATTAATTTATGCGACCGCTATGTCACCACAGCCAAAGCACTTTTACAAGTTAGATAAGAATTGGGTTAAAAACTACAACTGGAAAGTTAAACCTAATACCGGCCCCTACATGATTGATAAATTTAAAAAAGGAAAGAGTGTTACTTTCAAGAGAAATCCGAATTGGTGGGCGTCTGATAGACCATGGTTCAAAAATCGATTTAATATCGATAAAATCAGGCTTAAAGTGATTCGAGATACGACAGTTTCTTGGGAGTATCTCAAAAAGGGCAAGCTTGACTTTATGTCAATCCCATTTCCAGATTACTGGCATGTGAAATCAAAAAAATCGAAGTCATTTACTAATGGCTATATTCATAAGATGGAATTTTATAATGATGCCCCTCGGACTGACTATGTGCTTACTTTAAATAAAGAAGATCCATTACTAAAGGATTTAAATGTCCGGTTAGCCTTGTCCCACGCTATGAATGTTGAAAAAGTTATAAAAAATGTTTTAAGGGGTGATTATTATCGACTGCAAGGCGTTTCCCAAGGTTATGGTGATTTTACTAACCCAAGAATCAAAGCTCGACAATTTGATCTGGGGAAAGCGAAATCATTATTAGCCAAGTCTGGGTGGGTAAAGCGCAACAAAAAAGGTATTTTGACCAAGGATGGCAAGGCTCTTTCTATCAAGGTGGTTTATTCCTCGGACATTCTGACACCGAGATTGGTCGTGTTAAAAGAAGAAGCCAAAAAAGCAGGTATTGAACTAAGGTTGGAAAAACTNGATGGTTCAACNTANTGGAAAAAGCTNTTGGCTAAAAAGCATCAAATTGGTTTGGTNTCATGGGGNACNGGCTATCGCCCTCAATATTGGGGTCAATATCATTCCGCTAATGCTATAAAAGATCAGACNAATAATTTTGCNAATTTGCAGAATAAGAAACTTGATGGNTTGATTGAGAAATATCGNGCATCCACTNTGAAAAAAGAACGGATTTCCTTNGCTCATNANATTCAGCAAATTATCTATGAAGAGGCGATNCAAATTCCTCTCTTTGAAGTTCCCTTTTTCCGGGTAGCTTACTGGTCTTGGATNAAGTTCCCGCAGTTGCCGGCCACCAAGTTGTCAGACGGNTTGGAGTATTTTGGTCACTCNTCAGGTGGGCTTATATGGATNGACACTAAGNTGAAGAAAGATCTTAAAAGAGCNGAAAAAGANGGTAAGAAGTTCAAAGAGGTCACTCGGATTGAAACTAAGTACAAGGTCAGATAATTGGTGACNGCAGGTCACNCNTCTGTNTATTTNTCATAGCGAGATTTCATTATTTGANAATGAAATCTCGCTATCGAATCTTTTTNTCTCGNNTTTNGCAGTTACNCANGTTCTCTACCGAAGANTTACTAGTCTAGAAATTTTTTCTTGAGATAACTAANAAAAGCTTTTTCANTCAGNTGTTNGCCTGTGATTTCTTGCATAAGTTGCGGAGCGTCCAGTATGTTGCCCTTTTTATGAATNTTNGTATTNAACCATTCAAGTATTTTTGGATATTGATTCGATGCTATCATCTNATTTATGGGGCCAAGNTCCTTTTCCATTGTTTCACAAAATTGNGCNGACATAAGGTGNCCTANAGCATATGAAGGAAAATAGCCAAATAAGCCTTCAGACCAATGGACATCCTGGAGACANCCTTTAGCTATATCTTGTACTTCGAGCCCNAGATAATCTTTTANCTTAGCATTCCATAATTCAGGTAGTTCTNTAACCGATAGNCCATCATTGATGAGCGCTTTTTCTATTTCAAATCTAATAATGACGTGCAAACTGTAGGTNACTTCATCGGCTTCTACCCTAATAAAATCAGGTTTTACNCGNTTGATCGCTTCAAAGAAGCCNGCAGGGGTTTTGCCNNCAAATNTTTCCGGGAAAACCTTACTGAAAGCACTAAACCATTTNTCAGCGAANGGTTGCGATCTAGCAATACGATTTTCCCAAAATAGAGACTGAGATTCATGAATGCCGGATGANACGGCTTCCGCAAGTGGAGTNCCAATAGGNNTTTTNGGTAAACCTCTTTCATATANCGAGTGACCGATTTCGTGTGCCGTAGCCATAAANCCTGACATCAGNTCATTTGGCATAAAGCGTGTGGTGATTCGAAAATCATCTGGNCCTAGGGTAATGCTGAAGGGGTGTGAAGATTCAGCNATGTAGCCATTTTCTTCCGAAAAACCAAATTCTCNNACTAGCTGTTTCGTGAGCTCTTTTTGTTTCTCTATTGGATAAGCTCCTCCGACTAGTTTGGGGCAATGGTCGNAGGGTTCTCGGTCTAATTGTTTAACTAGTTTGGTNANTTCTTGTTGTAGAGGNGTGAAAATTCTATCGAGCTCTTTTGAGCTAACGCCCCATTCAAAATCTTGAGCTAAAGTGTCCCATGGNTTAGTCTCGTANCCCAGTCGGTCGGCAGCTTCNAGTTTCAGTTCTACTAGTTCAGCCAGTGGCCCNGCAAATAATTCGAACTTTTTTTCCTTTTTGGCTTTTTCCCATGCATGGTAACCGTTGATNCGGCAACGACTAAGCTTTTCAACAAACTTAGCNTCNAGCCGTTGCTCTCTTAACATAGTTCTTTTTAACTTNGCTACATTTACCTTTTCTGGGTGAAGATCGGGNAGGTTCGATTTTTCNTTCTCAGCATCCGCCATGAGTTGCTTCATCTCNGGTGAGGTNGAAGTTTCATGNAGCAGGCCGGATAAAAATGCAGATTGATCTCCTCGCCAAGTCGCAGCCTTTGTCGGCATAGTGGTTACTTGGTCCCAATAGAGAGTTTGCTGGATGGTGCCTAGAAGGCGTATTTCCTTCTTTTTTGCCATTAGCTGGTNATAGGCTGAATCTTGNTTCATTGGNCTTATACCTCGGTTTGATTTCACGTTGGCGCACTTTGAGTCAGTATTTGTTGCGGACCAAAGGNTACTATTTGATGNCTCCAATAATAGGTCACCATACCTTTCAGATTGCCAAAATCAATCTTTATTTGCCTTGATGATCCAGACAAGTGGGNCTTNATATGGGGATNGTATCTGTTTGNCATAAGGGNACAGNNATCATTCTTNGAGAGCGGCTTTNAGGGNGTCAATTTGNNCGGAAAGCNGGTCGCCCTGTCTGTAACCAAGGTCATAAGAGNGCGAAATTTGTTTGGTGGATGCNATAAGAGGAATGGGNANTCCNGGGTCTANTCTTAGTATCTTATCCCATGGTCCAGCGCAGCGTGCTGTCAAATCCCCGTATCGAGAATTGTAAGTGAGTAATATTCTANNNGGGGTCTTTTCTAAGGGGGCAATAAANGCTGGCTNACGAAAAATGCCNTCAATACCTCCNCTAAAATGCAATCCAGGTCCAGTCATAAATGGTATCGATGACGACTTTAAGATTGTNTCTCCNGCTCGATCAATGTCGTCGTGAGAGATAATATCTTCTATGACAAAGTTGAAGCTNGGAACAGCGGTGTAACCAACAAAAAATTTTTTGATACCTTGGTCGCGAAAAACACTNTTCTCTTTTAGAAATGGNTTGATNAGAGGGTAGAGNTCGTCATCNTGACTNTTTAATGTGGGAATCAGAGANCGCCAGCGATTAGAGCGAATGAATGAACGNGCAAANTCAAACCATGTTANTACCGTTTCTCGGTCNGAGTTGCCATAAATGAGATAGGGGGCGTGAGCGCCACTGGAAACTCCACTAATCACATCAGGTANAAACCCTTTTTCGCGAAGTCTTTGAAGAACNCCGCAAATGGCGACTCCCCAGAATCCACCCGCTGGCATGCATAACTCAATCATGAGAGAGCCNCGGTATTTGAATGATATTATATATTGTAATTATAGACTTTATTGAGNNAAATCTCTAGGCGGGNNCATNGGTTNNGTNGNNCTTTTCNATCTTAAAAAATAGAANCACCTGCAGCTATCCAATATCATTATAATAGGAANTTNATTTCTGAAAATNTTATAGATNAANTNTGTNTGTTAATNCGAGTGCAGGNGGANGCTNTNCCNCCCCTATATTGNGANTTATANCTTTTCTGCTAAATAGTTTTCTATCCCAACTTCTTCAATAATACTTAACTGGGTTTCCAGCCAATCTATGTGATCTTCNTCAGTATCAATGAGAAGCTGNTCAAGTACTTCTTTCGTTGCAAAATCNTTGTGTTCGTAGCATAGCTCGATNGTCTCAACCAGTATGTCTTTGACTTTATGNTCGTATTTCAAATCGGTTACGAGCATATCTTTAATGGTTTTTCCTAGTGANATNGATTCTCTCTTTATCATCTCAGGAGTACCTTGCAGAAAGATAAGTCGTTCAATNATCTTGGTTGCATGAAGTTGTTCATCTTCCATTTCNTGCTTGAANTGGTCNGCGAGNACATTATATCCCATATCTCTGATGATATGAGATTGAGCAAAGTAGACATCGATTGTGGTCAATTCGCATGTTAACAGTTCATTTAGTTTATCTATNATTGCCGGTTGGCCTTTCATAATTANTTTCCTCTTNAATTTAAAGTTTATTAGATTTTCTCTGCCAGGTATTTTTGTAGGCCAATTTCATCTATTGTAGATAGTTGGGTTTCTATCCAATCCAAGTACTCTTCTTCTTTAACTAGGAGGTCTTCGACTAATTCACGCGATACATGATCCTTAGAATCCAAGCAAACCTGAGTCACGCGACGCAAGTTATCGCATGCTCCTTCACAATACTTGCGATCATTTTGTAATGATTCGTGAGTATGTTCACCAATTTCTAGCTTAAATAGCTTTTGAAAGTTAGGTAGACCATCGAGAAAAAGAATGCGATCAGATACTTTCTGTGCCTCTTTCATTTGGTGGATAGACTCTTTCCATACTTTTTCTGCTATTTGATTATATCCCCAGTTTTTCAGCATGCGAGCATGGAGGAAGTATTGATTGATAGCAGTAAGCTGTTTCGTTAGAACTTCATTAAGTCCTTTGATGACATCTGCGTGACCTTGCATGTGATCCCCTTAAGTTCAGACTCGGCAATTAAACTATTGCACCCATGTTCAACCATGCTTAAATTTCACTTTTTAGTCAAGCTAATTTACCCAATGATTATTGATAGTTATAATGATTATCCTTCTCAACTAGATGGTGCGAGTGATTTTTTTTTTCGGCTATATTTTTCGAGGCTTTTTTAAGTAGGTTCTTAAAGATAAAGTCCGCTGAAATGATTCATGATTCTTGTGGTGATTTTATTTTTTTATTAACTTTGATTTCAAAAAATCTGAAAAGATTAATGATTCTCTTTTTCAAAATGGACGAGATTTTTTTGAATTTGAGTGATTAGTTTATGGAACCTATGGTGATGTGTATCGCATAACGTAATTATATTTTCAAAATTGATTCATCGAAAAGTTGAATACATTTCTTCGAATAAAAAGCACATGCCTGAAAAGTCAAAAATAAATGCAAAGAATTTTCCAATTCGACTTTTATTTGCTGGGGTGATGCGTGCTGTCTTTTAACATTGTTATAGTAGATTGATATGCGCAGCCTGAGAAAAGTTGGAGGGGCCGAAGCCCCTTGCTCTATCCACCAAGGTGATATGTAAGTATCTGATAAAAAGGGAAAAGACTGAACGCGTTGGGCTGTACCGAGGGTACTTCCCAAAATAAAGAAAGGAGAAACTCTGCAGCAGTAGAGCAATATCTAAAAATTAATTTTAAATAATAACTTTAAAGAGATACTGATTCTGGAACCGATCTCTTGTGGAAAATCTCGTAGGAATGTTATTGCCTACAGTAAGAAAAGATCCATATAATTAGGAATATATGCGAACGACTCACAGTCAGATTTTCTGATTGCTTTGTCCCAAATTCCGCTCGGGGTGTCAATCCAGTTTGACCTCATAACGTCAATAAAGCAGCCACAGTGGAGCTTTCAGCCGACCACCTTGGTGAGTATGGCTTGCATTTAGAAGTTGTTTGATGTAGTTTGCCGAGGAAAATACATAGTAATTGAGTATTTGAGGAGGAAAGGCTTGGCTGTTAGTACAGATAAGCTATCCCAGGCGCTGCGGAACGAAATAGACCGCTATTTGGATGGACATAGAAATAGAAGTATCTCAGGTCTAGCTAAAAAGGCTAGTATTGGCCAGAGTACTGTCCGCCGTATTGCTCAAGGTGAAGTTACACCGACTTTTGAAACTACAGCTGCCTTGCTTGGAGTTATGCTGACTCAAAAGGAATTTAGTGAGTTTGTTAGTAAGTTTTATCCGAAGCTTGGTGATGCTTTAGGCCGCGTATATGCTTCTACTCCAGATGATCATTTTTCTGATTGCGAGATTAATGAGGTTTTAGCGTCTGAGTTAGGAAATCATATTTATCATTTGGGTGCGACCAGAGTGGGGACGACGCGCCTAGATGTCCAACGTCTCTGGGGAGAGAAAGGCTGTGAAGTATTAGATCAGATACTGGCAGCGGAGATTCTGATAGAGTCAGAAGGTGTCATTAGAGCTAAAGAAGCTAGCTTTGCTATTACGAATGCTAGGGTTGCTTTAAATACATGTATTCATGGTGCTAGGAATTTTGACACTTCTTTGCTAGGTACTGAGGCGGCTGTTATTGGACATCAAACAGAAGCAGTAAATCGAGAAGGCTTGAAGGAAATTCAAAAAGCGATTCATTCATGTGTCAGTCAGATTTCCGATATTAAATATAACGAAAAATATCTAGGTGATATACCTTTCTATGCGAGTTTTATTATGAATCTCTATGACAAGGCAAATTTTGAGGAGGAATTATGATGATGAAGTCCATCCTTGGAATACTTATTTGTTTTTTATCTCTTAATGGTTTAGCTGGTAACAACACCCTCTTACTCACAAACCCTAATCAATTAGGCCAGTTTACTGTTATTTCAGTAGATGAGGTTGATTTCGACGGACTTGCTGTGGAACTCACGGATCCAGGCAAAGAACTGTACCTAGATCAGGATGATAGAACCATAATTTTGAGTCGTGATATCGTCGTTGCTGAAGGTGTGATTGCTGTTCCTGCAGAAGTCGTTTGTGGCCCATATACTGTCGAGAGGATTCAGGTTTTCTTCGTGAAGAGAGGGTATAGCCTCGGTTCTCACGTTATAGGAGCCAGCTCTATTTCCTCCGCTTCAGAGCTGGAGACTAGGTATCCTGGCCCTTGGATAAAGCATAATAGGTCACCAGTAGCTTTGCGAAATCATCTGAGGGGGAACAACACCTTACTGAAGATTGCTAGTGATGATATCAACTATAGTATGGTCTATGGGGTAGATTCCCGTGCGTGGTTTTGGCTGGGTGGGCAGGTTAATTCTTATGGCTCTGCTTTGGTCAGTGTTGAGGGTGGTGAGACTATTCGATTCTATCCTAACAACGAAGGCACTTTTCTGGTGGGCACATCATCTGATGGTAGGATTGTGGTATTGCATCGCAACTAATTGATCTTTTTCATCAATCAAAAGAAATCGATTAAGCCTCCTAATTAAGGAGGCTTTTTTCATTATTATGGTTACGGGAGGGTGAGTGATAGATAGGCCTGATGTAAGTGGGCTTTCCGATAAGGAAACTATTGATATGATTAAAGCATGGGTATCGCAATTTGTTATCGGCTATCATCTTTGTCCTTTCGCAGCTAGTCCCTTTGTCAAAAATCTGATCCGGTATAAAGTAGTGACTGCCGGCGAGGAGCAAAGATTGTTAGAGTCAGTTTCAGCTGAAATTGATTTGTTGCAAACGACTCCTGCCGATGAAGTATCCACGACTATTATTATACTGTGTCACTTGTGGTCGGATTTTTATGATTATAATCAGGGCCTTGGTCTAGTGGAGGGAGTGATTGCTGCTAAAGGCTTAGAGGGGGTGATTCAGGTGGCTAGCTTTCATCCCAATTATCAATTTGCGGGGGTGAAACCGCATGATGCGTCTAATTTTACTAATCGCTCGCCCCTGCCATTATTGCATTTAATCAGAGAGGATGATATCAGTCATGCTCGAGATAGTTACTCAGATATTGAAGGTATTCCTTCGAGAAATATAGAGACGATGGAAAAGTTAGGCTTTCACGAATTGGATAATAAGTTGAAATTATTGATGGAGAAGCCGTAGTGAGTTTAGCTTTGGCAACTAAGATCCGAAAACATATGGTGTCAGCCATATCGGATTACCATATGCTGGCTGAGGGTGATCGCTTGATGGTCGCTGTTTCTGGGGGCAAGGATTCTACGATCATGCTTTTGCTTCTTGATGAGATCAGGAAGAGGGCTCCGTTCGCCTTTACTCTGGATCCTGTTATCTTGGATCAGAAACAACCTGGTTTTGATTGTGCCGCATATAGTGATTGGTTGCAAAACCAGGGAATGAATCTGAAAATCATTTCAGAAGATACCTACTCGATCGTTAAAGACAAAGTCCCAGAGGGTAAAACTTATTGTGGCCTTTGTTCCCGTCTTCGGCGTGGGATTCTCTATAATTATGCGGCAGATAATGGGTATTCAAAAATTGCTCTCGGTCATCATCGGGATGATATGAATGAGACCTTACTTCTGAACATGTTCTATGTTGGCCGCATTGCCAGCATGCCGCCTAAGTTATTTTCGGATGATGGGCGTAATACCATTATACGACCTCTTGCTTATATTCCGGAGCAGTGGTTGCGTGATTACGAACAAGAGCTGAGTATTCCTGTTATCCCTTGTAATTTATGTGGTTCTCAAGATCAGATGAGGCGACAGGAAATGAAGCATTTGTTGAGGGATATGGAGCAGCGTATTCCTGGAGTTCAAAGTAGTTTACAGACTGCGATGAAAAATATCAGAGCTTCCCAACTTCTAGATACCAAACTCTATGATTTTCAGGGTTAGAAATCTGCAACAATAAACTTTATGATCCAACTCTTTGGAATACTATGGGGTGATTTGATGATGATTCTAGTTCTTATGGTGGGGTTGTTTTTGGTGGCCATTGGGTTGGGAATTGAGTTTTATCATATTCATAGATTTGCCCAACCTTAGTTAATTTCTGTCCCGTACGAATGAACATAATCGCTCCTTCCTGAATAGGAAAACCTCGGGGAGATTTAAATTTATACTGTGGGCCGTAGAAACCTACAATGTGTCCTTTGACAAGGGTATTGCCTTTTTTGAGGATGAGGCGATCGTTCATCTTTAATCCCCATGCCCTCCCGCGGTCTAGGTAGACCCATGCTTTATATATTTTTGCAGCCATAGGTAGAGTGTCGGGCTCAACTGAATTTTTTTCCTGATTTATATTTTCGACGACTTGAGCAGGTAGCTGTAAGTTAATCCCATTTTGATTGGTGATGTCAACATCAGCTTTGATCTTATAACTTAAGCCAGCCGCAAAGACTCCTTCGCTACTGCGCATTGTCAGCTGAGTTTTTAAGGGGAAAGTACGATTCTTAAAATCCCACCCCAAGATCATGCGACGGTTAGATCGGCTATTGCCATCATTGATGTTGAGTAGATCGAACATATGAATGAGATTTAATTGACCTAATGTTCTGATGAACTGCCAGTCCTTGAGATATAGCTCTGCTACTATTTGGTTGAGACAGGTGCCGGAACCGGTTTTGGGACTCATTGTTTCAGAAGCTAGGGAAAGTCCGATTTTTAGTAATGATTTGGGCTCAGGGTATTCACCTTTGTTTTGGATTTTGTTCCATAGGTTATTCACTTGTTCTGTCAGTGAGTTGGTTAGGATTTGGTTTTGTAGGTCATCACCCCATTTATTAAATGGGACTGTGGTATGAGCTGCTTGTAACCAGACGTTGTTGCGATCCGTTACTTGCAGTTGAATGATCAATTGATCTCCGATAGCACATAGCACCGGTTGTACTATCAGTGGACCGGTGGGTGTGTTTTCTACTCCAGGTGCGAGTTCTCCCACATAAATTGTGGAGCTGCGTTTGCCGCTCATTATAGATTGTTTGATTTGTTGCTGCTTTAACCATTGATCCAGTTTTAANGGNTTTGCCAGCACNTTTTTGCTAATNAGTTNNCGAGCTTTTTGCAAGGAAGCCTTTGATGAGTCNANCAATTCTCTGTCAATAAAGGGAGCTNCCCATGGCATCACGGCAGCCGCTGGTATTTTTATGNTATTCGTNNGCGTTGTCTGTGCTCGTAGGTNAACTCCGNATATAGATAAGATGGTCACCAATAATGNNGTNGCGAAACAGTTTGGTTTTNTTTNTGAATCTATGATCAATGTNTTTCCTTATATTCNTCAATAGTCGTTGTTTCTATCGGTCAATGGCGAGATATTCAGTAGGTAAATCATGCGTAGAGCTTTCAGGTCGCCCGTGAGGTGCTAATATACGAGGTCTTGACATTCGAGATGAAACCATACATATCTATGGCTAGTGGNNTTNAAAAAGATACTGTCGACTGTGATTACTTTAGAGGCAATATCAAAGAAGGAATGGCATGAATNCACTCTTCACTGGCTCTTCCTTGGCGAGTCATTTAATGTTGCAGAGTAGCAGTGATTGAGTTCGCNAAAATAATTGTTGGTGCTNTNTTGATATTTTTAAACAGGCTTTCTTGAGGTGCTTTATGTACTTGATNTCAGAAAGCNAGCTGAGGGGGCAGAATTTGCCGCAGGTATCGGATATATGGCGTGGTGCCAATGCTTTCTTGANAGGGCTAGGTTGGCTTAGGCAGAATAAAAGATACTTCTTACTGTTGTGNTTGCCGGCATTTCTAGGGGTNAGTTCTTTATTTTTGGGGTGGAGCCTTTTTACCTCATTTCATGACGANATATTAAGTCTAGTTCTATTTGACAAGCCAGANGGTTATTTCATGTTGGCGCTTTATTATGTGAGTGNGGGCCTGCTCTATTTGGCTTCTATAGCGGTCGTATTTTTAGCGAGTCTGTTNCTGATTAATATTATAGCATCNCCAATCTATGAAATTGTNTCTCNGGCTGTAGAACAGGATGTTACTGGTAAAAAAGTGAGTGANTTAGGACTTTGGGATTCAGTTAAATTAATCAAGGAAGAATGTAAGAAAACTTTTTTTATTTTAACGATCTCACTGATTCTGTTGTTTATTCCGGGAATCAATATTTTAGCCTTGTTTGTGACAGCTTTTCTTTTAGGATGGGAATTGTACGATTATCCTATGGCAAGGCGAGGGATGAGTTTTCGCCAAAGGTTAACTACAGTGAGTCATGACTTTGTGGCTGTAACAATATTTGGTTTTTGGTTGATGATACCTGTGATGCAGTTGTTTATTTTGCCTTTTGCTGTNCCGGGTGGGACTCTTTTGAATCTCGAAAAGATGGATAAAAGGCANTTATCTGGGTGATACCTCCCATAGAAG
Organism: Pseudobdellovibrionaceae bacterium; assembly: GCA_002725955.1. Lineage (GTDB taxonomy): Bacteria > Bdellovibrionota_B > Oligoflexia > Oligoflexales > Oligoflexaceae. The sequence continues at coordinate 17,261 of PBRN01000099.1, read as the reverse complement.
CTTGGGTGGATTGATAATGTTGAAGGAGTAAGTCATGGATCAAAAAGATAAANCTCGNGCCATTGAAGCNGCNGTTGGCAGCATTGAAAAAGAGTTCGGCAAGGGTGCTATTATGCGCCTTGGAAAGGAANCGAAGTCTGATNTAGAGACTATTTCTACTGGTTGCTTTTCACTGGATGCGGCGTTGGGTGTGGGTGGTATTCCNAGGGGGCGTATTGTCGAGNTCTATGGCCCAGAATCTAGTGGTAAAACGACNATGACTCTNCATGCTGTGGCAGAAGCTCAAAAAGCAGGTGGTGTAGCCGCTTTTGTTGATGCTGAACATGCTCTGGATACGGCTTATGCTAAAAAGATAGGGGTAAACCTAGAAGAGCTTTTAGTTTCTCAGCCNGATACAGGAGAACAGGCGCTCGAGATTGTAGATATGCTCGTGCGNAGTGAAGCTGTAGATTTNGTGGTTGTGGATTCNGTAGCTGCTTTAACTCCGAAAGCTGAAATTGAGGGAAATATGGGGGATCANCATGTAGGGTTGCAGGCNCGCTTGATGTCTCAGGCGCTGCGTAAGCTTACAGGGTCTATTGCCCGTACAGGCGCTACTGTNATTTTCATTAATCAGATTCGAATGAAAATTGGTGTTATGTTTGGNTCTCCNGAGACAACCACTGGTGGTAATGCTTTGAAGTTTTATTCTTCTGTACGTCTTGATATTNGACGNATTGCAGCAATTAAGCAGACGGATTCGGTTGTTGGTAACCGGGTGCGGGTCAAGGTGGTAAAAAATAAAGTAGCGGCTCCTTTTAGAGAGGCNGAATTTGATGTNATGTTTGGTGAAGGTGTTTCTAAAGAGGGAGATATCTTAGATCTGGCGGTTAGCAAGAATATTGTTGTGAAAGGTGGTAGTTGGTTCTCATATAAGGAACAGAGGCTAGGTCAGGGTCGAGAGAAAGTAAAAGACTTTCTNAAAGAGAATACNGAGATCTTTGCTTCTATTGAGAATGAATTGAAGGCNGCCTATGGTCTTAGTGATAAAAAGGCAGGTGCTACTCCTGCANCAGCATCTAGTGNAAATGCTCCAAAAGTTGCTGCAGTAGGTGGTCGAGGTAAAAAGAAGTAAGAAAAAATATTAATATATTTTTTGTNAAAACCTTATGTTCTTGAGAGCATAAGGTTTTTTTGATTGTCTTGCTTNCCAAGCACTATTAGAATCAGCCAAAATACAAAACCTTAAGAGGTGCTTATGAGAAACTATCGAGGCGTCATGNTTCTGCTCGCTGCATTGATCGGGCTCTCCTGCGACTCCGCTCAACAGGAAGAAGATATTGTAGCTGATCCGAAGTTAAATTTGACAGCCACGTGGGATCAGCGCCTTTGCCTNCANGCTCAAGAAATGATTCTGGGGCGTTCNGCAAATGATTTTTCTATTGTNNTCGAACAGCAAGATGAGCTTGGCTTTCAATCAGCTAANGTTTCAATAAATACNGNTAAACGTCAAATTACAGTTCAGTCNCGATTGGCAAAGGAAGAATTGGCAGTTGGNAAAATCAATGGANTNGTNTCATGTAAGATGGCAGGTGTNGCAAGAGTNAATACCAAGCTAGGCTTAGAGCGTAAACCCACCAATAAAACCTGNGNNATGGTAAATGAGAGNACTTTTGCNGAGGCNTGGGCTACCCTAAGTGCNGAGCAGCAAGACATTTATCTTCGCTCAGGTNTGCAACTGGAATTTGTAGNAGATACCATNACTAGTGATGGCGGGGCCTGGACNTCAATTAAACAGGTTGAGAAGATTAAAAAACAAAAGCGCATTCTAGAAGTTTCTGCTNTGAGCTTGGAAACACCNTGGCTCCAGTCTGGGGCTTCNGTAACTGATGGTGTCAAATATTGTAAGCTTTTATCTAAAGACCTGATGAGNCATTGGCTGTTAACTGAATCGTTTGTNAACAACCCCCAATTACTGCAAGATAATNCCAATGACTGTTTATATGCTTCATCACTAGCGTCNAAAGCTGGAAGTTGNCTTTTCTGGTTTCAAGCTGCCAATCAATATATTTGNCAAGACTATACAGGTTGGGAATGGAATCGTATTACTGCCGAAGCTAAATGTTCTAGCCGCCATAGAGATCCTCAGGATTGGGAAAGGACNGGTGGTAAGGATAGNACNTTGGGAGGNTTTTGGGATGGCTCCAGCTCTTGCNCTCAGAGAGACTTATCTGGGATTATAGGAGCACGCCGTCTAAAAGGACGCTGTGTTTTGCGTTGCCAAAGTGAGAAAGANTATATCTGGAATTTATATGAGAATGATAGTTTGGAGGGGGGGCCTTCGTTCTGTAACNTTTGGATACCTGGGGAGGAAGCTTAATATGAAGAAANATGGATTNTATATTATATGCCTGCTGTTTATGTTGTCTTGTCAAGATGAGGAAGTTGCAGAGACTCAATTACAATGTCAGACCACCNTTGGTGTTGCTAAGTTGGAAACCAAAATAGTTGATGATCCAACTGATATTTACTACCCCAGAAAAGGCGGGCCATANCCTTTTGCCATGTTATTTCAGGGAGGGAGGGTTGATAAACAGTACTATTCTTTATATGCAAAGAAGGTTGCNGAACAAGGTTTTATCGTCGTAGTACCTAATCATCANTCTTCTGTNNTTTTTCGGAATCCTGAAGGAGAAGTTTTATTTAAGTCAGANGGCTACTTCTCTGAAAGTAAACAAATAGAGCAGATCGAATCATATATTCAATTGGCGAATCAGACTAAACGGTCNNCCTTGTACAATAAAGTAGAGCCTCAGAATATGGCTTTTTTAGGCCANTCATATGGTGCTGCNATGGCNATAAAAGCTCTGCAGAGTATCTGTGAGTTCCCNTTCTGTCCNGNGGGAGAAACATACANNCGCCCGGCTTCATTGAAAGCTGTAGCTTTGAGCGGTATTAATACTAGGCCNTTGATAGGAGTATCTGCCNTTCAGCCCGTAAATAATGATGGGTTGCCCCTTGCTTTTATCAACGGCCATAATGAGTCTAGAGCCCGCTANGATGTCACAAAAACCTCTTTTAGTCTCATTCANGATCCGCCNAAGGCNTTTGTNTCNATTAAAGGTACGAATCATTATGCGATGACTAATNTGAATAACCCNCCAGCACCNCCNGGNGGGAAAGTNGGTCCGCAAAAAGATCCAGGAATAGTTAAAATTGNNCAGGAGGAGTCTGTAATGTTGACTGCTCACTATAGNNCATTATTTTTGAAGGCTCANATGAAGTCGGATGCCTGCGCTTGGNAGGCTATTTATGAGCCTAANGAGAAGGAGGGAGTGCTTATAGAAACGGCTTCCGGTACATGGCGTCCTGAAGGTTTATANGCTTNANTTGCATCATAAGATCTTTTCCGCTTGCAGAAANTTGATNGNATATNNNTNNGTTGCTGCANGCTTTTCNNGCTATAATANTATGCCTGCNATAGTTTCTCGCCNGAGCTGACACNGTATGTTTTNTAGCTATTACCTTTTAAACTTAGCTAAAGAAAATANTGGAATAACAACTTAAAATGCTGGTACATCAAAACCTNTGATGATAAGGCTTCTTTATCTCGNAACTTGTTTTATAGATTGATAGGTCATGTGAGGAAGTGATGCCAGAAAAGAATATCGTGATTGTTGGTGGGGGCTTNGTAGGATCTCTNTGGTCACTTTTACAGGCTAAACGGGGTCATAAGGTCCGCGTATACGAAAAACGTTCGGANATACGNAGACTGACAGCTGAAGAGGGNCGTTCCATAAACTTAGTGGTTACCTCCCGAGGCATNGAAGCNCTGCAAATGGCAGGTATATGGNATGAGGTATCTNCTATAACTAAGCCAATATANGGCAGNACNATACATGACCAGCANGGCCNGCATACTTGGCAGCCGTATGGNAGAGACACAGAGTGCAACTANTCTATCTCGAGGCGNCAACTAAATGGCATGCTTATGGATCANGCCGANGCTGCAGGCGTAGAGTTCTTTTTTGAACATGNATTTGAGACTATGGACTTTAGGAATCGGTCCATGTCTTTTANCACTGTCGACCATAACACCNTTTCAATTGANGCAGATATATTTTTTGGGGCAGATGGAGGTGGTGGTGGCACGCGTGCAGCTCTTTGTGCTTTTCTTAAATCNGAAGGTGTANANGATGTTAGTNAAGATTTAATCCCTTTATCTGCNGGCTATAAAGAACTATTTATGCCAGCTGGTNCAAATGGTCAGCCGCAAGTAGANCAAAAAGGTTTGCANATTTGGCCCCGCGGTTCTCATATGCTGATGGGGTTGGCTAATCTNGATGGNAGCTTTACCATGACTCTATATATGCCNAGAAAAGGTGANCTNAGCTTTGAACANCTAAAAACAGATGACCAAGTATCATCTTTTTTCCAGGAATATTATCCTGATGCTGTANCCNTGATGCCAAACTTACTNAGAGATTTTCAACAAAATCCAGTTGGTGGATTGGGAACTGTTCGATGCTATCCTTGGATATGGTCAGATTGTTTTGCNTTNATTGGTGATGCNGCTCATGGAATCGTTCCTTTTTTCGGNCANGGTATGAATGCTGGATTTGAAGACCTTACCGTTTTAANCCGAAACTTAGANGAAGGTTATAGCTGGGAAGAAACTCTTCNACGCTATGANAAGNTACAAAAGCCCAATGGTGATGCTATTGCNGACATGGCTTTAGAAAATTTTGTGGAAATGCGNGATAGTGTNGGNCAATCTGATTTTCAGTTATTAAAANCAATTGAGAAAGAGCTGGAGAGCCGTTTTGAAGGTTCNTATCGTTCTNGNTATTCNATGGTNACGTTTAGTCTGAANTCTTATTTTAATGCTAAGAGGGTTGGCGAAATCCAGGAAGAGATTTTAAAAGAGCTAGCAGATGGTGTGCAAGATGCTGCAGAAGTAGATTATGGATTAGCTGAGAAGCTCATTAACGAACGCCTTCTTGTTTATGCAAAGGAAGCTGGTGTNGATTTTTCATGGTAGTGGCTGTTTTGGGTTTATGAGTTGAAGAAAGACTATTCTTAATCAGCCCATTATTAAACATTTGAATATATGCTTTAAGCCAATNGCCCGGCTNACTATCCACTNCTATAGGCTCCAGNAGNTGAGGGTCTTTCTGCCAATNGAANCCTTTCATTTCACCCTTTAAGCTTATTCTCCAAAGGTAAGGTCCAGCAATAAGAGANTAGTGNTTATTTTCAAANATGAGACTATGGGNTGTTGTGGGGGCATGTCCTGTTACCANNGAATTACCGAACAATGGAGTTNTAGGGCTTGGTAATTGCAGTAGGTCCATTATNGTTGGCATAATNTCGATGTGCTGCGTGGTCCGNTCTGAGGTNANNAGAGGTAATTGCTGATTATGTTGNTAGTAAATGATAGGCACGCGGAANCTGCCAGTATGATTCTGATACTCTGGNTAGTATGANTTTGANGTNTGGTCACCAGTGATGATAAAAAGTGTATCTTTAAACCAATCTTTTTTNCTTGCNGATTCGAAAAAGCGCTCCAGCGCATAGTCGGCATATCCGATACTTTCATGAATTTCCANGGTTCCCTTGGGGAANCTANTTTTATACTTTTCNGGAACTTTNTAGGGATTATGAGAGCTTAANGANAAAGCTGTGACAAAAAATGGCTTCTCTAGTGCNCTTACTNTATCNACTATGAATTGATAAAAAGGTTCATCATANATNCCCCAGTGNCCATCAAGGTNTTGNTTGTGAGGNTAAGATGANTCTCCAAAGTAGCTCTTAAANCCAGCTTTATTAGTCATGATATTGAANTACATNGTNCCGTCANANCCACCNTGAAAAAAAGCGGTNTCATAACCAGCCTTGCTGAGCTCTGCNGGCAGGCTGATGATTNGGTTGCCCTGATATTGAGANGTGATAAATGGTTCNGTCATAAANCCGGGCAANCCNGAAATGATTGAAGGTAGGCCGTCAATCGATCTTCTGCCATTGGCNAAGGCTTGGGTATAGAAGGTTCCTTTTTGACTTAAGNTGTTNAGNAAAGGTGTGTAGCTTACCTCTCCNGCTTTTAAACCCATGTATTCTAGTGAAAAGCTTTCCTGGATGAGTATGATTACGTTTTTGAAGCTNGGCNGTTGNNTGATTTNTATNTTTTNNNAGTCGCTGNGCTTTGCTTCCTTGATCATNGCCATAGTATCNGACCAGCTGTCATAGTATTTCACNGNAGGTAAGCCGGTTTGTTGAAGTGACTTTAAGATNGTGAAGGTACTATTTAGACTTAACTGTGCACCATTTATTTTTTGATTTACATAAGCATTAGCTGGAATAATAGGCTTTTTTTGGAAACCTCCGCGACCACCGATCGTAACAATAATGATGATAGCACTTAGATAGATAAATTGGTGTTTCCAAGTCTGAGGAGTGAAGCTTTTTCTTTGCGAAGAGGTTTTAATAGTCATCCAAGTAAAAAGACAGATAACCGCAATGCAAATAGCAATGTAATACCAATAATAGATAAAAATGTTTAGAGTTTGCGATTGGATATCATTGATGATGGAAAAACTTTCTGCCGTGAATCTTTTACCAGTGAATTGAAAGTATTCTGCATCCATCATATTGAGTAAAATGAAACTCAGGTTTGGTACCAGAAATAGTGCATCTAAAGTTGAACGCCAGATGATAGTTGTTTTCCACTTTTGTGGTGCAGGGATGAACTCTAGTATTANCCATAGTCCATTAACGAGACAGATTGCNGACATGTCGTATCTTANGCCTCTTATCCAGGCTNCAAGCATTTCTNGGTTGGTNCTNGTGGCATATAGGCTCTCATTTAATAGGAGAAAGCCAAATCGNAGAAATTGGTATATGAGTAGAACATAAAAAATCCTTAAGAGGCTAAANTTTACTATTCCCATGCCAAAATCTTCCTGAAAATTAATGCAGGGCCTATATTATATCAAAAATAGAAAAATCCAAACAANTCAAGATCTATGTAAATTCGACTNNTATGTCGTGCTGCTTGCNNNATCTTTTGTATAAGCAAAAGAANGTAAACGGTANGAACTANCGGCTTATTAGTTGATGACTATAGACCTTNTNCTGNGCCTTTTTTACTNGGCAAAAAGTGTTTACTCACAGNAGGATAAGGGAACCTGTTGCCTGGTGGAGTCATGTTACGATCTTGATAAACCAGAACACTTTGTGAGGACGAGATATGAGTAATAGGCACAAAATTTTGAAAATGATCCTGAATCTGTTTCTATTTGCATGCATGACGGTTNTCTGTGGTTCTGCCTTTGGCCATNTTCAGTCAGATGGATTTGCNCCAAAAAATGATTGGTGGAAGTTCGACGATATAAATTCCAAAAATGCGAATGTGACCCGAGAGCAATTCAACGAANTCATCGATAAGGTTATTGCNGAGTATGAAGATGCAGTATCTTCTCATGGAGCATCAATNGTTGTGGAGCGGAATTGGACCGATTCAACNGTGAATGCCTATGCCAGCCAAAGTGGTAACACCTGGACNGTTTCTATGTTTGGNGGNCTTGCTCGNCGTGAAGANATTACTCCTGATGGCTTTGCTATAGTTGTATGTCATGAGCTTGGTCATCACTTAGCAGGCTTCCCTTTTTATGGTCCCGCAGATTGGGCNGCATCAGAGGGGCANGCNGACTATTTNGCCACTGAAGTNTGTGCTCGCNGAGTCTGGGCTAATGANAAAGAGACCAATGCTACATTCCGGGAAGTNGTNTCTCCTTTTGTTATGGAGCAGTGTGACAAAGTATGGGCTGACAAAGATGATCANAACCTCTGTTATNGGATCGNTACCGCAGGNCATTCCTGTGCATCNCTGCTTGCTGCTNTAGGNTCACAACCACCGGTNAANTTTGATCAACCAGATCCGGCGGTCGTAACTGCCACAACTTTGTCTCANCCNNCAGGNCAATGNCGTNTGGATACTTACTTNCAAGGTAGNCTNTGCGCCAAAAGGTTCGANCANAAAATCATTCCGGGACGTTACTATGAAGGAGGTCAAGATACTCTGGGGGCTGAAATGGAATCGGCCAAGTATGCATGCACATTGGCAAGTGAAGATATGATAGGTACACGCCCATATTGTTGGTACGCTCCTCAACTTAAACTNCAAATNTCTTTGGAAAATCGGACCATGGCAGAAGTNCGTGGTAANGGCAATGATATTTGGGAACCAGGAGAAACCTATGGGGTGCGTTTTCCTTTAACTAACTATTTGTTNAAAGANATAGACGGAGCTTNTTTGACTTTAAGTAGTNCGGATANCCGANTCNTAGTGGGTTCAAAAGTNCAGTANCCACCAATAGGTGTTGGGNATACGGTAACACCAGTAAANGGGGTTGAAGTTACTGCTGCCAAAGAATTTAATTGTGGAGAAAGTTTTCCNCTGGATGTNACTGTGGGNTGGGGTAATGGTTTAATTAATGAAAAAAATACGGCCATGGTGGGGGANTATAAAACTCTTGCTGAGGGGCAAAGGACTCCAGCCGTCAAGATACCTGACAATGCGCCAAAAGGTATTTCAGATGCCATAACTNTAAATGAACGAGGTAAAGCAGCTAAACTTTCGGTAACCCTNAATATAGATCANAGTTGGCCAGGNGATTTGTATGTTTCGTTAATTTCACCATCTGAANAAGAGTATGTAGTCTATGATCGNATTTATAATGGTGATTTAAAGACGACATACCANTTTGAGGGTGTAGATGAGAANNTAGANGGTGANTGGNCTTTAAAAGTAATAGATGAGGCNGCTTTCGATGTTGGCACTTTAAATAGCTGGAGCATTGATTTCCAGAGTATCTATTGTGAGAACGCAAAACTTTCGATTAGTAAGTATAAAAAATCCAAATAAANCNAAAAAAACTACNGTNTTTTAGTTTCTTTGAGGGNAAGGGTTTGCGAATGCTTACTCTTGGTAGATTTCACCTGCAGTAAAATGATAAAGTTAGATTATAGCATTNGCTTCAACTTTACCGAAGGGGGTGTGCGATGCCGAGAACTTTGTCTGTGCANCAGAAAAAGCNAATCATTGAAGGTAATTTGGAGTCATTAAAGGTTATTATTTTTNATATGCTAGAAGAAGGTGTNGAAGGGGAAAATCCTTGGGATTTGGTTTGTCATGGTGCCTGGAGGCATTATGAAATGGAGATTGAGCGGAGATCATATAAGGTAAAAAATTCGAGCAATCAGTCTGGGAGGAATCACTTGAGGTTGATAAAATAATAAAGAAAAGAAGGAGGNGTTAGCCTCCTTCTATATTTTAGATAACCAATCGGTTTTNAGTAAGTCCGAACATATGCCGAAGCTATCTTGGCATTTATGTTTAGTAACCCTAAGGCTCAAGCTTTTGTATTCTTCGAATATAAGTGCTGACATGTCGTAGTAACGACTACGGTATAACCAGCGAGTTGCCGCTAGCCACACTATCATTTCTTTATCAATATTTCTCAGTTGAGATGCTTTCTTCAAGACTTTATTTAAACCATTGAGTCTATGGGNGAATGGAATTTGTGCATCATACAGTTTTTCAAATTGCTGNGCAAAGCTATAGAANAAAGGNTGAGATTGAAAGCTAAGTTCTTTGTATTGAGCTAATGAACTTAACTTTGGTAAACGGTCAAACCATTTTATTGATGGAACAGCGCGGATCCAGAAAATAGTTTCCANTAAATAAGAGGGGGTGTAGTGACTTTTACCTTTTTTTACACTTTTAATCATTTCGTCGAGATTGNTAGTCGTGTTGATATCAAAACACANTTTTTCCCATTCAAGTTCTGTTTGAAACGGTACAGANTTTTTCTGATTTTCAATTTCGATTAATAANTTATCGAAATNTTCTCTTTCNTGAGCGAAGCGGTAACTGCGCATTAGCANAATCCAAGCTCTTTCTCTATAGGCTTGAGGTAATTCTCCTTCTAATGAACGTTTCAAATAATGTTGCGCTAATATTGCATTGCCCAACCTGAGAGAGTGAATNCCCATCGATAGTAGTTTTAGCTCTCCCATACTTAGAGAATTCTTGGCAGATAGATGAATGCCTAATTGCTGTTCCCATGCGGCTCCAAGAACATCACCNTTTTTTAAAGCTATTTCGCTAAGAGCCCAATGCAGATCACCATAGAGATANGATAGTTGGGAAGTGGTTGGTTTAACCCCATTAAGTTGAAGCAAGGCATAGGCGAGAGCAGCTAAGTCACNGATTTCCTTTTTACTAAGCCCACCATGTCGTTGGTGGTGAAAGAGAGCGTTTACAACAAATATGAATCGGCGCAGGTATCCTTGGGAGGATGTGTNGTCTTCTAAGTGACTAATTTCATTGNTTATAAATTCAAANTTTTTTTGNCTACCTTGATTTTGCTCTAGGTGGGTAAGNACCTGTTTTATTTCAGNTTTAGTGTTTTCGACNGCCTTATATCGCCATTTACATGCTTTNGAAGNCATCATTTACCTCTTANTTTACCCCTTTGCTCCTNANCTTCGACTTTNGCTTAGAGAACTTTAGAGTATTTTCGTAAAGTTGTGAAAATAACGATGTTAAGTANNCTATNTAGGGTAAGAATGNAGTGTNTAATTNCAGNTTTTCAAAACAGGNTATACGNGAANTTTTTTTCATTTTCCGGAGCTTATNGCTTTTTATANTGTCAAATATTTTTCGNATTGGCAAAAAGATCATCACTTTTTAAAATGTAAAATTTGATAAATTTGTATCGTTTTACGTGGTTAAATAAAAAGTAAATTTGGNCTGGTCTTTGCAAATTAAAAGTCTGAGGATTTTGCCGAAATTTGTACAATAGGGTTACGATATGAAAAGAAAAAAAACATTGCTNGATATAGAGCCNACANTAATAAGGTTGGCTCTTCTGACTACTGCGATCAGATGNGGNCGNTTNAGAGCCATGGATGTCTTNAATTATGTNGATAAGTANTCGATATCTATGTATTTTCTGGGAGAAAGAGTCCATATACAGCCGATTCAAGTTGATAGAATCATTGAGTCTTTAAGCCAACTAGGTTATGCGAAATTGGAAAAAGTCGGAACTAGAAAAGTCTATGAGCTTTTTCCATCNGGTATTCATTATATTGTGGAAACTCTNATCAATCGTGATCAANGGCTGCCAGCTGATGAAATTATGNTGATTCTTGATTTCCTNGCNAGGTACAAGGATAAGATTATTGCTGCATGTGAATTGGGTGCAGAATCACATTATNGAATTTCCGTAGCAATAGATGAACAAAAGTTATTAAAAGACCAAATAGAGCTAATGGATAAAACTGTTGCAGGTTTTAAAGCTAAGATTTTTGAAATAGAAAAGTTAATTTCTTGGTTAGCTGCAGAGTATTCTCCAAATGTAGATTTAATGAATTTGGTATCTAGGATACCGCGCAACTTGTGCAGTGATCTAGGAGCAGGTAGCTCTCTTCGTATAACTTTAGCTTCGATGCCAGAGGATCAGGTTAGGTATGAGATTGAGTATGGATACCAGATGCGTCTGGAAAGATATTTGAAAGTTGTTCATGATGTGCATGTAAGAAGCCTAGAAGAACTTAAATCTCTTGTGGCTATAGATGACTATAAGTCCATAGATGATTATAAGCACAATCAATTGAATTCGGGAACACAGGAGTCATCAGTAGGTGTTCTTTAAATAGATACTATTGACCTATTTCTTCCTTTTCTCAGCTGACAGTTTGTAGCGATATTTAAAAGTTTCCATACCACAGAGTATCAGTGGCAATAAGAACCAGAGAAGGTAGGTGTTTCCTACCTTCTTGTTGATTGTGCCGCAGCTCACACCGCCACTCTTCTTCTCTTCAGAAGTAGAACTGCTTGTACTGTTAGATTGATCTGGAGTTATGACCTGATTCTCAGGCTGAACTCCTGCGCTGATAACGCAGGTATAGTTATTCATGTGGTTTTCAAAGCCTCTTAATATGAATCTTTGTCTCATAGTAGAGCAATAATAGCTTGCATACTTTTCTCTGTCAGCGACTAACATGCTCTCAAAAAAGTCTGCATATCCACTATTACTTACAAGAAAGTTCAGAGCGAATAATATCATGCGCACGATATTATCTTTTGGAATACCATCTTCTTTGTATAGGTCCCAAAGTGTTCCCGAAATGAGTTGTCCCCTTAGATGTTCTTCCGAAGGTAAATTTGCTGCATCCAGAGTGTAGTTATTATTGGCGGATCTAAGGCACTGTTTAGGCAATGCGCAAACTCCTGAACCAGGGTCTGGGCAGATACTTTCACCCAGGCAATAATCATCTGATTTTGCAAATGAAAAGAAGTCAGCTAGACCTTCATGCAAGACCAATGATTCACCAGAGATTTGAGTGATAGCAGTGTAGATAATATGATGACTCAGTTCGTGATGGATAACATCAGAATCTGTAGCAAGATTTTGCAGGATATTGCCATCTCCATCACCTATATAAATATAGCTGTCTTCGCTGTCATTTGTGGCTGGTGAGTAAAATGCATTATTAATATCACCATTAATGCTAGCGTGTGCCTTCAGTCCTATTTTTTTTGTACCAAATTTTGTGAACCCGGCACCACGGAACCAATCCAACATTTTTTGTGCATTAGTAAATAGGCTGACTTCTGCAAAGAAGGTGAATTCTGTATCAGGATCATAGTTGAATGTATGCGTAGCAGAAGAAGCTCTCGTACCATCACTATTTATGGTGAAAAAATATTGACCATCTAGGTAAGTTGTCCCAGTTAAGTAATTAAGTTCATAATCGGTGAGTTCATTGCTGGTTTTATTTTCTTTCCATATTCGTGCGCTACCTGTGATCGGAATATGTAGAGGATAGAGAGTCAGGATTTCGTCTTCGGTGACTGTTGCTCTCCATGGTAGATCAGTGCTTTTGAAGGTGAATTCCCAAGCCTGATGGATATTATCTTCGTGATCTATGACATAGCATTTACGTTGGTGAGATATTTCAAAATGGTTTGAGGCTACATTGGAGCTGCTAGCAAAATTCGGATAACTATTATTATTGTTGGCGAAATTTCTTTGCAGTATTTCCCAGCTAGGATCACGATCAGGCCATATTTGAGGTGGGGTTACGGTCTCCCATAATGGGTTTGAGGGGGCGCTGCCTAATATATAGGTTTGTCCATTACTAATATCACTCTTTCTATACATATGATGGCAAATATCGATCCCGTATAGTTGAAAGGATTTCAGTCTATTTGGTTTCGTCGAACCACTATTGTCCACAATTTTGAGATTAGGTTGATCAATATATTTTAATATGATGTCTCTGTCACTTTTAAGATTATAGCCGGGACTGGTTATAACCGAAAATCTATCAGCTGCAGGATTGAGATTTTTACCCAAAATTGCACAAGGAACTATTACACTAAACACTAGAACTGCACTTACACAATAAAGACTAACTAACCGCAATACTAAGCCCTCCACAAACCACGAACACCCTCTGTATCGGTGGAATTGCAGGTAACTTTGGTCGGATCTTTTCAGCAGTTTGAGTTACTGAATTAATCAATAATATTAATAATTTATAATGATGTCGGCTCATTTTATAATAATTAATTTTTGTTTAAATTAGATTTTTTCATTTTAGAATCTAATTTAAAAAATTATCATTAAGTAAGAGTTATGGTCTGCTTCATCTATTTTAATTCTGCATATCGTTTTTTAAGAAGTTTAATAAAGTATTTTCAGCTTATTTTATGGGTATACCGGTATATTGCTTAATGTTGATAGTGTAAAATTCAAGTTGTCTTTTGTGCATTGGAAATTGGGCAGTCTGTATCAAAAAAGTAAATAATTCGATGTTGACTAAGTTAAGAATAGGTAAATGGTAGGTTATGCCATTGTCGCTCGCTACGCCCTTTTTATGTGTTATCTAAAGAATGAAATTTTATAAAAAACTTCTTCGATGTGAACAGATTGAACAGAAATAAAACTGTCTATCCTAACAACAAATATTTGAGATACAATAGGTATTAAATACGCACCAATCATAGTTTATTCTTTTCCAATCAATTGTTTAAAACTTAAGCAAAGAGGTCGGGGGCCCGGCTTTCAAGGCCTTTGGAGGCTGATCTGCTATATGCTCCCCAACTTTTGTGGAAAACTTGTGGGTGAAAAATTAAATTAATTTTTTAGTTATATAGATTTGGTTTTTGCCGATCAAGAGAGTGCATCATAACGACCTAAGCATGTGGTCGATTATGGCTGTATTGTTTTAGAGCAAAGCCAACTGCTTAAGGTCTACAAAAAGGTAATGATTGGCTTTTAACAACAGATTTAACCTAGGTTAGATAAAATATAGTTTAAACAAGTAGATAGGTTGTTTATTTATGACCAGTATTTCCTTATTAAATGCCAGTGAAGATCTAACTAGGGCTTTGCTTGAATACCGCAAGCAGTTCAAACAGAAATGGAAGTGGGCAAATTTCAGTAAGGATATTGCGATTGATGTGGAGAATGGTCAATTCATTGTAGTGCATAATCAGGTTCCGGAAAGTCTGGATGCTATTAGAATGGTGCAAAGAGTGAGAGAAATGAATGATTATTGTCATGTGCCCATTATTTTCTTAAGTTCGCCTTTTTCGGAAGAAGTACAGAACATATATGATGACCTTGATTTGATGTGGATGGTTCCTCTACCGTTTGATAGTTGTAAATTTTTTGAGGCATTGGCTGAAGTCGAAAGGTATACTTTTAAAAATAAGAAGATATTGGAAATAAGACGACGCATTCAGAAAGCTCTTAATGAGAATAAATATGATACAGCCTTAGAGTATACGCAGAAGATTGCCAAACACTATTCTAATAAGTTCGTGCTAAATATGCTCATAGCAAGAGCCTATGAAGGTTTGCGTAAGTTTGATAAAGCTTTAGATTATGTGAACCAAGCACTGAATATTCGATCTAAATCACTAGAAGCATCTAACTTGAAAGCATCTATACTGAGGAAAAAAGGCGATCATAAGGGTGCGGAGAATTTGTTAGAACAAACCATGAAACTAGCTGAAGTTCACCTCAAGAACTTGATCCATTGGGGTGATGTCTATATGGAAGAAGGTAGTGAGGATAAATCCATCACGGCATACGAACGAGCCCTTGATATGGAGGATGAAAATGTTAAGGCTAGAGAAGGTCTATTTGCGGCGAATTTAATTGCTGGAAAAGTTGAAGTCGCTAAAAAAGTTATGGCCAATGGTGCTAAATCATTTGAAATAGCCCGTGTTTGCAATCTTAGAGGTATCTCTATGGCAGAAAAAGGGCAATATAAATGTGCCGAACGATTATATTCAAATGCGGTAAGCTTTCTTCCTGACGATAAGAAAATAGAACATAAACTTTGGATGAATCTTGGTCTTTGTATGAAAAAAAATGGTGAAATGCAAGCAGCGTTGGATTATTTTAAGAAATGTAAGGAAAAAGCTCCTCAGGGTTATGTTCGGGTTGATGAGCAAATCGTCTTCGTTGAGACCGAAATTAAGAAAAAATTACTGGCTAAGACGAGAACGTCGCGATCAACTTTGGATGGTGGCACGTTGGATTATAGTAAGAATTAGCATCTTATGCTTTACCTGATTCTTATGATTTAAGTCATATCATGGTCGTCAATAATTTCATCTTCATCACTAATAACTGGTTGTTTATCCGATTTTTTCTTTTGCGGTTTGATCTCTTTAAAGACGATCTGTTTCTTGAAATCTTTTAAACTATTGAAGTAAGGCCAGCTATTGAACATAGAGTCAGCAAATTTAGTATTTGTTCCAAAGCAGAATATCAGAGGATAGCCTTTGACAGTATATTCAGCTCTTATATAGTATCCAGGATTCTTTAGAAGGTAATGCATATTGGATTCACTAGCAAAATCTCCGTGAAAAATCCGTTGGAACTGATAACCATCCTTTTTAGCCAGTTTTAAGAATTCTCCCCCTATTTGATTGATGATCTCTCCAAAGACATCGATGACTCCCGAGAGCTCGATAAATTCGGGTTTAAGACCTATCATAGTGTCCATCACAAACTCTGTAGTTTTCTGAGGAATATCTAGTGCCATAGTCATAATTCCCTCGGACGATCCTGCATGAAATAGGTGCAGAGAATCCGACGAATAAATACTACCTAGATGTTGGCAGACATGACCTTTTACAGGAGCAGCAAATAAGTTGCCTTCAAGCACCTTTGACAGTGAGTCCATTGCGGCGTTGACTAATCGTATATCAAGATTACTGATCCCCGAGCCTTGGCTGGTTTCTTCTAGTTCGTGAATCGAAGTTGTATAATTGTTGTAACAGAATGTTAAATCAAATTTTTCTTTGCCATAAGTGAAAGGCAAGCTGTAATAACTACCATTAGAAGAAGAAACGTGAGCAATCTTTTTTCCAAGAGCAACTGTTTGCAGTGATGCCTGTAAATCGTAGCCAAATTCAGACAACTCATTTCTAACGACTCCAAGTATTTGGTTAGATATTTCGGCTAATAGATCGACAAGCATGTCATCATTGACATCTGATTCTTCACAAAAAAGCATTTTCATTGCAAATTCAGTGATGAGTACTTTTGTAGTGTCTAAGTTAAGAGATCCGAGAAATCCATCTCCATAGAAAGCAAGAATAGTTGCTATTTCACCAGGGACTTCTTTAGGCTTACTTTCCGTAATTTTCCCAGGGGCGAGCCTTATTTGAGCATTTGCTTCGATAACATTGATGACCGAAGTTAGAATACTTTTAATATATCTGATATCAAGCTTTTGTCCGATGGGAGTAAGAAGATTACGGACGCAGTTGAATATGTATTGTGCACTAAATTCTTGGTTATTTTTTGCCAAGTTATCATCAGAGCACTGATCTGTTAGATAACTATAGTTGTCAGGAGAAACAATGATGTAAGGTTCTTCTAGGCCTTTACCTTTACCCTTTGTTAGACAAGCTTTGAGTGTATTGGCTTCCGGCTGCTCCATAAAGCCTTCTATGAATATAACTTGAACTTTACCCTGCTCAATATAACCAGCAGCACCGTTTACATTGGGAAAGTGGAGTGTTTGTATGTCCTGCGGAAACATAGCTTTAAATTTTCCGGTAGCACTATCAGTCCATTCATGAAACTGCTCAGAACATCTAATTGTTATAACTACACTCATAGTTGCCTTAAGTGAAAAAGTCATTCACTGCATATTCTATTATATGCTGAATTGATACAAATGAGGAT